>JAQTNG010000013.1:0-23037 GCA_028714015.1 Elusimicrobiota bacterium
GACGCGCTCATCGCGCTCGATGAGGCCGCCTGGCTGAGCCCGGCCGGCATGAATCCGCGTTAGCGGGCAAGCCGGTTGGAGCCGGGGCTTGTCAACCGCGGGGGGATGGGTTATCCTGCGGCAGCGGGCGGAAAGGGAGTCCACTTATGGCTGGGAAAGCGCGTATTCTGGTCGTCGATGACGAGGCGCAGGTCCGTTTGATGCTCTCTAAGCTTCTGACTTTGCACGGCTACACGGTCGATACGGTCAACGACGGCGCGCAGGCGATCGATCAGCTTCAGAAAAATCGCTATGAGCTGATGATCCTCGACCGGTACATGCCGGTGATGGACGGCCTCACGGCCGCTTCCATCATACGCTCCAGCCCCAAGTTCGAGGCCGTGAAGATACTGATGCTGACCGGAGACAGCGTCACGAAGGACGTCGACGACTCCTTCGATGCCGGGATCGACGGCTACATCGTCAAGCCCTTCGTGGTCAAGAATCTGCTGGAGAAGGTCGCCCATATTCTCCTGAAGTAGGCCGGCAGCTTCCTTGACGCACGCACGGGGAAGCGGTAACATGCCGCCGTCCCCATGCCGATCAAAATACTCGTCGTCGACGACGACCGCGCGATCCTGGATATGATCAAGCGCTACCTGACCGCCAACGGCGTGTCGGTCGTCATGACCGACAACGGCTCCGAGGCGCTGCTCCTTGTTAAGGACTCCCGCCCCGACATCGTCCTCTGCGACGCGCAGATGCCGGGCCTCGACGGCCACGCGCTGTGCCGCGCCCTGAAGCGCGAGGCCAAGACCGCCTCGATTCCCGTCGTGCTGATGTCGGGGGAGCGCATGGGCGACAAGGACGTCGTCTCCGGCCTGGAGCAGGGCGCCGACGACTACATACTCAAGCCCTTCTCCATGTCGGTCATGCTCGCCCGCCTCAAGGCGGTGCTGCGCCGCTACGAGGCCGCGTCGTCGTCGAACGGGGCCGTCAATAAGTCGGGCATCGAGCTCGATCCCGAGGGCCGCACGGTCAAGGTGGGCGGCAAGTCGGTCGCGTTGACCGGCAAGGAGTTCGACCTGCTGGCGGTGCTCATCAGCAAGAGCGGCCGTCTGCTGTCCGTGACTTATCTCCTCGAGACCGTCTGGGGCTACGATCCCGCCAACTACAACGACCCCGGCACAGTCGAGGTCCACATCTCCCACCTGCGCAAGAAGCTGGGCCCGCGCCACGCGCGGCACATCGTCAATGTGCCCGGCCACGGCTACAAGTTCGATCCGGCGCCCGAAGCACCTCCGCGTTAAGCGGGATTTCAGCGCGGCATCGGCGCGCGGACAGGGCCCGGAGCTATCCTCTGGGCATGGACCTCAAGATCCTCGCCGGCGCCTTCCTTCTCCTGGCCGCGGCGGCCGAGCCGGCCCGCGCTGGCGACGCGATGCGGGGTCTGGGCCGGGAGCTGGCGGACGCCGCCCGGGCGGCGGGACTCAACCGCGTGGCGGTGTCGCGGATCGACTCCTCGCGCGGCGCCGATAACGGCGAGGGCGCCCTGCTCACCGAGCGCCTCACGACGGCGCTGGTCCGCTCCGGCAGGGTCCAGGCGGTGGAGCGCAGCCTGCTGCCCAAGCTCATGGAGGAGCGCTCGTTGGCCCGGACCGGCGCGCTCGAGCCGGACGCGTCCGAAGGCTCCCGCCTCGCCCGCGTGGACGGGATCGTGATGGGGACCTACCGCGCTTCGGGGAAGGTCGTACGGCTCGTCTTGCGGGTCGTGGACTACCGGACCGGCGTCATCGTCGGCGCGGTCGAGGGCGAGCTGGAACGCGAGGGCGAGTCGGTGGTGTCCGACATGGATCCTTTCGACGTGCCGGCGCCGGCCCTGAGCCCCAAATTCGATTTCGAGACCTTCGGACCGCGCGACGCGGTGGCCGACACGGCCTCCCGCTGCTCCGACGCCGAGTCCCGGATCAACGCGCTCGAAGAGAGCATACTCGACATCAAGGCGCGCTACTGGGCCCGCCGCCTCAAGGAGGGCCTGCCCGCCTCCGAGCTCAAGGTCAACCCCGGCTCGACGATTCCCGACTCCGCTTTGAAGGCCCGCTTCTACGCGGCTTTGCGCCGCTGGTACGATGCGGACGGGGTCCCCGCGCTGACGGCGGCGGAGGTCTCCCGCTTCGTGAAGGCCGACGGCGAGGCGTATTCGCTTCATCAAGAGTGCGGGCTGTGAGGACATGATCATGTTGAACACGATACTGCTGGCCGACGACGATCAGGGAGTCGCGGCGACGGTCGGGCGCCTGCTCGGAGGCGATTGCCGCCTCATCGTGGCGCGCGACGGCCTCGAGGCCGTCGCCGCGGCCGAAGCCGGAAATCCCGACCTGATTCTTTTGGATGTTCATATGCCGGGCCTCAACGGCTGGGAGGTTCTTGAGCATTTGCGGCATGAAGCGCGGACGAGGACGACCCCCGTCATCATGCTGACCGGCTGCACCGACGAGCAGGCCAAGGACGACGGCTTCGGGCTCGGCGCCGACGATTACGTGACCAAGCCCTTTTCGGCCCGCGACCTCCGCGCCCGTGTTTTCTCGCGGCTCCATCGGCACGCGGAGGCGGTGGCCGTCAATCCTCTGACGCGCCTTCCGGGAAGCCCGTCGATCCAAGCCGAGGTCGAGAGCCGGATTCGAGGGGGACGCCCGTTCGGCTTCCTGCTCGCCGACATCGACCGCTTCAAGGCGTTCAACGACTACTACGGCTGCGAGCGCGGCGACCGGGTGCTCCTGAGGACGGGCGAGCTGCTGCGCGAGGCCATGCGCGAGGCGGGCGAGGCGCACGGCTTCCTCGGCCACATCGGAGGCGACGATTTCGCGCTGGTGTGCGAGGCGGAGAAGGCGCCTCTGGTCGCGGCGTTCGCGACGATGAAATTCGACGAGGCCGTCCCGGGGCTGTACGACGCGGCCGACGCCGCGCGAGGTTTCATCGAGATCGAGGACCGGTCGGGCGCGTTCAAGGCGCACGCTCCGCTGAGCCTGAGCGTCGCGGGCGTTTCGTCGGCTCAGCGCCCGATCCTCTCCTATGCGGACGCCGTGCGCTGGGCGGGGGAAATGAAGCGCTGGCTCAAGAGCACGCGGGATTCGGGACCCAGCGCCCTGGCCTTCGACCGCCGCAGGGGGGGGATATGAATCGCATCCTCGGCGGCGGACGCGCGTACGGGCGCTACGAGGCGGCGCTCGGGGTCGCGCTCGCTTCGCTGGCGTTCCTCTCCAAGGATAATCCTCAGCTGGTCCTGCCGGAATGCCTGTGGCTGTTCCTCGTGCTCCTCGCAACGAGCCTGGCGGCGAGCCTCGCGGTTCGTTTGCGCCCGGAGCGCCCCTTGCCGGCGGCGCTGGCGCTGGTCGCCTCCTTCATCGTCGTGGCCGCGATCCAATCCCAGTCCGGGGGCAGCGCGTCGGATCTTTGGGTCCTCTACCTCCTGCCGATCTTCAGCGCGGCCATTCTCCTGGGCGGCCGCGAGACGGCCTGGATCGCGGCCGGCGCCGTCCTGACGAACGCGGCCGGCCTGTTCGCCGAGGGTCATGCGTTCGGCGCCGCCGATGCCTTCGCGCTCGTGCTGAAGACGAGCATACTCGCCGGGGCCGCCGCCGCGACCTGGTCGCTGTCGAAGTCCGAGCGCGAGGCCGGCGCGAGAGCGGCGCGCCAGCGCGACGAGATCGAGCGCCTGGAAGGCGTGGCCGTCGTGGCCGCCGGGGGCGCGGGGGCCGTGCACGACCTCGGGGCGCCGTTGACCGTGATCCTCGGCTACGCGAGCTTGAGGCACGAGGACGAGACGCTGCCGCAGGCCGTGCGCGAGGACATGGCGCGCATCGAGCGATCCGCTCAATATTGCCAGGAGCTCGTGCGCGGCCTCATGACGAGCCGCGATGCGGCGATGATCACCCGCAGCGCCTCCGAGGTGGTCGAATCGGCGTTGAGCCTGTGCGAGGACCCGTTGCGCGCGCGCAAGGTCGGGATTTCGCGGGAGTTCCCGCCGGAGACTTGTTTTCTCCGGGCGAAGGGCCGCGAGCTGGAGCGGGTCCTGGTCAATCTCATCGGCAACGCGGCCAAGGCGATGCCCGGGGGCGGGCGGATCAGCGTGTCGGTGGCTCTCGCGGGGCCGCGCGTGGTCTTGAGCGTGGACGACGACGGACCGGGAATACCGACGGAGCTCCTCCCGCGCTTGTTCACCCCGTTCGCGACCGGGCATGCCAAGGAAGGCGGCGTGGGCTTGGGCCTGTACCTGTGCCGCGAGATCGCTCGACGCCATGGGGGAGATTTGACCGTCGGGCGCTCCCCGCGAGGCGGGGCGCGCTTCGAGATGACCTTGCCGGGGGCGGCCGCGGCGGAGGGCCCGCCCTTGGGGTCGGCCGGGAGTTTGAAGCCCGCTACGGCAGCAGCTTAGGGGCTTCCGCGGCGAGGAACGCCGCGATCTCGGCCTTCACCGCGGGGTCGGCTTCGAGCGCCGCGAGCTTCGTCAGAAGGGCTCTCACGCGGTCGAGCGCGGCGGGCTCGCCCGCCGAGAAGCGGTTGCGCGCGGAGTGCCAGACGACGGAGAGCGTGAGAGCGCGCTCGGAGGGCAGGCCGCTCGCGGCGAAGGCGGCGGGGTCGGCTTCCACGGGAACGAGCACCTTCGTCTCCAGCGCGGCGACGAGGTCGGGACGGCGGCGCGGCAGATCCTCCCGCGCGCGCATGAACGAGTCGAGCGCCAGCAGCGCCGTGATCCGCTCCTCGGGGGCGAGCGTCGCGGCGAGCAGCTCGAGGATCGTCGTTTGGAAAACGCCCTCGACGGCCCCCGGCAGATCGTGCGTCGCGGGGGCCAGGCCGCGCAGGGCGAAGACGCGATAAGCCGGAGAGGCCGTCGCGTCGAGCAAAGCGCGCACGGCGGCGCCGCGCGCGCTTTCGTCGCCGACGACGGGCACGGCGTAGCCGAGGTACATCAGGGCCTTGGCGCGGACGGCGGGAGCCTCGGCGGGGGACACGGCGACGAGCCTCAGGGCCTCGAGGACCTTCGTGCGGCGGGCCTGCGGGGCGAGGGGGAGCGAGCCGTGCAAGGTCTCGAGGGCGGCGAGCTTCTCGGAGGCAGACGCGGCGCGGCTCAGGACCGAGATCGGGTCTTCGGCGGGCTTGGCGGCGGCGCGCATCTCGATGAAGGCGGCTTCGAGCGAAACCGGGGGCAGGGCGGGGGCCGGGGCGAACATGCGCCTATTCTAGCAAGGTCTAGCGGCCGGACAGCGTGACATCCGCGTACCAGGCCTCGGCGGCGCCGCCGGTGTCGTCGGCGTCGGTCATCAGCGCGATCCCCTCATAAGGCGGCGGGTCCGAACCGAACAGCCGCCGGTAGTCCGCGAGCACGTCGCGCTCCTCGGAGCGCCACTCTCCGGCGCCGGAGTTCCCCGAGCGCACGGCGACCATCATCACGCGCTTCGTGTACGGGCTCGGCGCGTCCTCGCCGGCGGCGAGCTTGTTGGCCCAGATGTAGGTGATCGCGTTGTGCGGCGGGTACTCCCCGCGAAGCGCCTTGATCGCGCCGTATTTGAGGCGCGTCGCGAGGCCGACCCGCGACGGCTCATACTTGAAGGTGATGTACACGCGCGCCGCGTAGTCGTCGCCGGCCTTCTCGCGCTCGTCGCCTTTTAAGATCGTGCCGGCGACCTTCCAGCGCCAACGAAGGATCGGCGCTTGAGCGACGGGGCCCCGGTGCCGGAAGATCAGGCCCGACGCGGACTTCGCGGCGACGGCGTGAATGGCCGACGACGACGCGCTCCATTCATAGGTCGTGTGCGCCGGGACCTTGGGAAAGGAGAGGGGTTCCCAGTTCTGCGGGAGGCCGTTCGGCGCGAGGGCGGGGGCCGTCGAAAGCAGGACGAACAGCGCCGCCGGAATCACAGCCGGGGCGTGGCCCGCTCGGCGTCGATGCCGAGCCGGCGGCTCATCTTCGACGGCTCCACGGCGCGCGTCTCGCGGTCGGACGGGCCGCGCACGGCGAACGACAGGTGCTCCTCGTCGGAGACGGCGCGGGCGAGGGTCTTCGCCTGCTCGGGGTTGACCAGCAGCTGGACCGTGGCCCATTCCTCGTTGCCTTCGGGCGGGCCGGCGCGCAGGACCGTCAGGTCCTGCAGCAAAGTGATCGCGGTCAGCTCCGCCTTGCCGCCGGCCTTGTAGCCCTGGCGCGTCGCGATCACGTCGACATGATCGCCGAAGGCGAGGAATTCCTGCTGGTCTGGATACGCGAGGACGGACAAGCCGCGCTCGTCCTTTTCCAGCGCGGGAGGCGCGGAAGGCGGGCCTCTCCGTTTGGGGCGTTCGGGCCCCGCGGCGATTTTATTCAGGAAGAGACGGTCTTCGCGGTCCACGGCGAGGGCCGCGTACTGCGCCTCCTCGGGCGAGAGCGCCAGCGCGATGAGGCCGGTGCCCTCGGACCAGTCGTTTTTGACGCGCAGGACCTCGGCGCGGGCCGAGAGCGTCTCGGAGCGGGTCTCGCTCGTCGCGTCGGCGCGCGGCGTTTCGACCATGATCATCACCTCGACGGCGTCGCCGGGTGCCAGGAACTGGGTCTGGCTCTTGTCGATCGCGAGGCTGAAGGCGCGCTTGCCCGCGGGCGGCTCGTAGGCGGCGAGAAGATCCGCCGGAGGCTCGGCGCGGCATGCGGCCAACAGGAAGGCGATCAAAATCGCGGAGCGTTTCATTTCGTTAGAACTGGAAGGTCAAAGTAGTCCCGAAGGCATAGGCGATGAAGTCCTCTTCCTTGAGGAACTTGTGCCACAGGCGCTGCGCCGAGCCGTTGAGGGTCATGCGCAGGTTCTTGGCGATCTCGTAGTCGCCGCTGGTGTTAAGCGAGAAGAGCTTGGAGTTGTCGGCGACGGTCACCGGCGATCTGCGCTGGGCGAGAGAGGCGGTCGTCGTCCAGATGATGCGGTTGGTGAAGAGCAGCGGCTTCGCCGAGCCGGGCAGGCGCAGGCCGGCGGGCATGGCCAGGTCGGCGCGGACGAGCACGCTCGGCGTGATGACCTCGACGTCCTGGGTCTTCACGCCGGTGCCGAGCTTGGTGATGTCCTTCGCGTAGTCCACCTTCGGGGTGATGCGGAACTTGCGGATGTCGAAGGTGACCTGGGTCGTCACGTCCTCGTGCTTCGTGCTCTGCGTGTTCGCGTCGATGCGCAGGTCCTTGTTCTTGGACGCGCGGTTGTTGTAGCTGATCAGAGTCTCGTATCTTTTAATGACGATCGTGCGCAGGGAGGTGGCGAACGCGTCTTCGGTGTTCAGCGTCGAGCCGACGTTCTCCGTCGTGCGTATCGAGTACTTGAAGTCCATCTGAGTGTTGGCCATCCAGCGTTCGCTGTGCCAGAGCTGTTCGAGCTGGGCGATGCTCACCACGGCGTCGGGCAAGGTGCGTTGGATCGTCTTCGACGGCGTGCCCGTGACCTCGTTGCGCTGGACGCTGAGGACGTAGTTGTTCGACAGCGACAGCGAGCGCCAGGCCGCGCTGCGCCCGGTCAGGCTGTAGCCGTCGAGCGGCGACCAGCGCTGGGTCGAGTTGTAGGTATCGCGCAAGGTCAGGTTTGCGCGCTGGGCGACCGGGTTCGACGGCCGCAGCGGGGTGCGGATCCAGAGCGCCTTCTGCGTGGAGAGGTCCTTCTCGACCTGGTTCCAGACGTCGCCGTCCTGGAGCTGGTAGCCGGAGATGATGTTGACCGAGTGGAACAGCTTCGTCCTGGGGAATATGTCGCTGATCTGGATCGGCAGGCTGATGGACGCGTTGGCCGAGCGGTTGACGGTCTTGATGTCGCCGGGCGCGAACACGTAGGTGGAGCCGGTGAGGACGAACGTGGAGACCGACAGGATGTTGTCCTCGCGCGTGTCGATCTGATAGTTGACCTGCGGGTTGAGCCAGCTCGTGAGGCGGTAGTTCGACGAGAAGCCCGCCGACTGGGCGAACGACTTCGGATAGCGGGTCGAGAGCGGGGCCGCCCCGGTCGAATCCACCCGGCTCTCCGTCACCTTGGTCGTCGACCAGCTCGGGTTGAAGGAGGAGCCGGTCCACGGCGTGAAGGTCATGCGCAGCCCGTAGGAGTTCGTGCGCTCCGCGGTGTCGAAGTTGCCGACGCCGCGCTTGACGATCGGATCGTCGAAGGTCACGTCGTAGCGGATGTGGCCGGCGTTGGCGTCGATCGTCCGGGGCAGGAAGCGGCTCTGCGAAGGCACGCCGTACTGCAGCGTTCCGTTGTAGGTCTGGCGGTCGTCGAGGCGCGTCAGCAGCTCGTATTCCACCCGGTTGCGGGTGTGGGACAGGCTCAGGCGCGGGTAGGCTCCGTAGGCGAGGTTGCCCTGCGCCGATCCGGCCCAGGTCGTGACCTTGCCCTGCTGCAGGAGGTTGACGAGGTTCGACAGGTTGCCCGTCTGCACCGTGCTCGGGGTGTCGGTGATGTGGCGGTTGATGCTGAAGCTCATCGGGAACCACGCGAGGCGCGTCAGGCTCAGGTAGCTCGCGTCCTCGGTGTTGTCCTGGTTGGCGACGACCGAGGTCGGCGTCTGGAAGTTGCGGTCGATCGCGCGGTGCTTGAGGCCCAAGGCGCCCCAGCCGGCCAGCTCGAAGTCGGCCTGTATCTTGTTCGCGGTGCCGACCCGCGTGACGGGTTCGGCCAGGTGGATTTCGTTGAGGAACACGGCTCCGGCCTGGTTCGCGTTCGTTTTGGAGTATACGCCGGCGACGAGCTCGCTGACCTGCTGGAGGCTGGGATTTCCGCTCGACACGACGACGGTGCCGGGGGTGGCCGACTTCCAGCCGTCCATCACCGAGTTGTTGCTGCGGGAGGTCTGCTCGACGCGGACCTTCTTCCAGCCGTTGAAGGTGATCGGCACCTGCACTTCGAAATAATCCTGGTCGGCGCCCGCGCGGAGGAAGAAGACGTGGTCGCCCGTGGTGTCCGCGCCCGCGGCGTTGCCGTATACGAGGAAGTTGAAGTAGCGGTGCTGGCTGACGTCGACCGCGCGAGAGAAGAGGCGCTTGGTATAGACCGTCGTGCCCGCGGCGAGGTTGGCGTACTCGAGCTGAAGAGCCTGCTCAGAGAGGTTCTTTGAGTTGGATTGCTTCTGAAGGGTGGAGAGGCTGCCGTACAGGTCGTTGAACACCGTGGAGGCGTCGCCGGCCGCGTTGAAGATCGGCGTGTAGGTCGGATTGTCCACGCTGTTGACCGGCGTGACCGTCAGTTTTTCCGTCCCGAGCGCGACCGCCGCGGGGACGGAGGGGTCGCCGGCCGCGCCGCGCTGCCAGGTGTTGCCGACGACGGCGATGCGGGCGAACTTGATGGTGCCGCTCGCCGTGCCCGCGGCGGCCTTGCGGATCGTCACGCGCAGGTTCTTGATGTTGGTGAAGCGGCTGAACGTGGCGGTCGAGATGTTCAGCGGAATCTGGAACGTGTGCCATGTCGGGCCGGCGAAGTCGATCGAGGTCCGCTCGGCCGGGACGGTCACGTCGTGCAGCGTGTTGCCGGTGGCCGACGTGCAGTTGGAGCCGCCCGTGCAGAAGTAGCCGAAGTCGGCGCCGTTGAAGTCGTCGGGATCGAGGCGGCCGTTTTTGTTGAGGTCGAAGCTGTCGATGATTCCGTTGCCCGCGCCGTAGCGCACGGGCGGGTTCACGCCGTCGCTGTAGAGGAATCCGATGTCCTCGCCGGGCTGCAGTATTCCGTCGTTGTTGATGTCCTCGGTCCGGCTCGTGGCGCTGTTGCCGGTGATCAGGAGCCCGGATCCGTCGGCATTCTCGTCGATGCCGCCGAGGCGGAAGTTAAGGTCGTTGCCGCTGCCGTCGCCGAGCATGACGACCTCGAGGATCGTCTTCTGCGACATGTCCACGCCGGAGACCGAGAACGGGAAGACGATGGAGACCTCGTCGCCGTTGGCGAGCGGAGACGCGCCGCCGGCGCCGTACTGGAACTGGAGGACCTTCTGGCTTTCGCTGGCGCTGGCCTGCGCGCGCGGATTGATCGCGAGGACATTGACGTCCTCCGAGATCCAGTTCAGTTTGTTCGGCGCGGCGGGCACGGCGCTCGGATTCGACGCGATCTGCCATTGCGCGGCCAAGGTCGGGGCCAGATCCTCCTGCTTGATGCCCTCCATGTTGTCGATCAGGGCGAACTGGTTGAGGTTCAGGTTCTGGCGGCTCTGCGCGAACTCGCCGGCCAAGGTCACGATCAGCTTGTCTCCGATCTTGATCCTCTTGGCCTGGGCGTCGAACTCGTAGACGAGCAGGCTCTTCGCGAGCTCGGTGATCTGCGGGACCGTCGGCGACTTCGAGCCCGCCTGGTACAGCAAAGTCGTGCCGACGGAGTATTTGCCGCCGCCCCACTCCTGGGACACGCGGCCGCCGAGCAAGGTGTCGTTGTTGAGGTTGGCGAAGGGGGCCACCTCGAAGCTCATGTCGATCGTCGAGCCGGTGGTGATCCGGTCCGGGTTGAAGAAGGTGATGAAGCCGGCCTCGTAGTCGATGAAGTAGTCCACGTTGCGGGTCAGCTTCTGGCCGTCGAGGATCACGATTTCGGACTGGACGACGAGGTTGGGCTCGAGGAAGAAGGTCTTGAAGCGGTAGCTGTACTCGACGCGGATGATGCGCTTGGCGATCGGGGTCTGGGCGTAGACGTCGGGGTCGGGCGTCGTCGGCGAGGCGTTCGTCACGGAGAAGGGCTGCTTGAGGCGGACGATCCCGTTCTCGAAGTCCACGTCGATCGTGTCCGGGTATTTCTGCACGGGGAGGAGCCCGGAACCGACCTCGACGCGGTTCAAGTCGAGGACGCGCATGATGAAGTTGCCGCGGCCGTTGTCGCGCACGATCTGGTTCTGGCCGATGGAGTAGAACGTCTTCATCTCGCGGTTGTAGCCCGCCTCGGTCGCGGTCGAGATGATCGGTATGTCCGACGGGGTCTTGATCAGCTTGAACCGTCCGGAGCCGGCGGCGGCGAGGGTGTTGCTGGAGGACTGAAACGTCAGCTCGTTGCCGGCGTTGTCGATATAGTCGATCGCGACGGCATACTGGGGCAGGAGCTGGTTGCGGAACTGTATGATGCCCTTCGCGTAGTCGATCGTGTAGTCCTGGCCGGCGACGAGGGGAAGGAACTTGCCGGAGAAGGTCGAGGTGTTCACGCAGGGCGCGCCGCCCGCGCAGACGATGTCGTCGGCGATCAAGTCCTGCTCGTTGAGGTTCGTGACGCCGATCTCCTGCTTCGCCAGGTACACGCGCTCGCTGCCGGCGCGGACTGGAAGGCGGGCCGGGTTGTCGAAGGTCACGTCGTAGTACTGGCGGCGCAGATAGGAGATGTCCTGCAGGTCGGTCGCCACGAACTGGGTGTTGCCCGTGAACTGCTTGGTCTTCGTCGTGCCCTTCGTGCGCGAGCCGATGAAGGTGGAGCGGAAGCCCTTGTACTTGATATCGGCGCGTATGCCGAACAGCTGCTTGTTGTACGAGACGAACTCCGTGGCGGGAAGGGAGAGGTCGATGTCGCCGAAGGAGACGTTCTGGACGACCTCGTTCGGGTCGCCCTGGTAGACGATGGAGATGTCCTGCTGGTTGAGCTTCGTGTCGTCGTAATCGACGTTGACCGTGATCTTCGGGCCGACCTTGCCCTGCATGCGCAGCTGCAGCTGCTGGTCGATCTCGATGAGGTTCGTCGTCTGCGCCCGGCCCGTCGTCTTCTGCGAATTGAGGAAACGCTTCTCGGAGAAGTTGAAGCCGATGACCTTGCGGCCGGTCACCGACAGGCTGGTGCCGTAGGTCGGCAGCTCGACCTCGGGGGGCGGCGGCTTGGGGGCGGCGGTCGAGAGGAGGACTTCCTCGCCGGCCATCAGGAGGCCGCCGCCGGGCCCGCGCTCCGTGCCGGGCTCCTCGCCGCGGTCGACCTGCTCGCGCACGCGCTCGAAGCGGGAGGCGTCGTATTGGACCGGCGTCATGCCCGCGCGCACTTCGCCGGGATCGCGCGGGACCGGCGCGGGCGCGGTCGACACGGCGGGCGCGGGAGTCAGGAAGCCGGCGCCTTCGGGCCGGTCGAGAAGCTGGAACGGCGCGGCCGGCGCGCCGGGAACGGGCTCGAGCGGAGCCTCCTCCGTCGGGGCGGGCTTGGCGGGCTCGGCTTTCTTTTCGGCCGCGGGGGCGAAATCCGGATCGTACGGCGCGCCGAACTGGGCGAGCGCGGGGAAAGCGGCCAGGCCCGCGAAAACCGCGAGCGAGGCCACGCCGATGATCCGTCTGAAGCGGGCTGAGAGCAAGTTGTGGTATGGGATCTCGCGCCCCCCTAAAAAAGCGGGGCCGCGCATTAAGGTCGGCGTTCCTTAATACGCGCGCGCGAGATGTTCGGCAGTATAGCGGACCGATGTTACGGCGTCAATACACTGATGTTATTAGGGAAAGACCGCCGTCAACGGGCGACGACGGCGGTGTACGCGTCGTGGTACTCGTCCATCATGCGCCGCAGTGTGAACTTCTCCATGACGGCGGCGTGCGCGGCGGCTCCGAGGGCGGCGCGGCGCCCGGGATCGCCGGCGAGATCCTTCAGGGCCTTGGCCAAGGCGGCCGGTGAGGCGGGCGGGACGAGCACGCCGGTTTTCCCGTTCTCGACGACCTCGGGCACGCCGTCGACGGCGGAGGCGACGACGGGAAGGCCGAGGGCCATGGCCTCGAGCAAGGTATTGGGCAATCCTTCCCAAAGGGAGGGAAGGCAGGCGACGTCGAACGCGGACAGCCAGGTGACGATGTCGGCGCGTTCGCCGTAGAGCCAGACGTGCTTCTCGAGCTCGTGCTTGCGGATCAGGGCCTCGAGGCGCGCGCGCTCGGGGCCCTCGCCGAGAATCACGCAGCGCAGGTCCGTTTTCTTGAGCCGGGACATGGCCTCTATCAGCGTCGAAAATCCTTTCTGCTTGTCGAGCCGGCCGACGGCGCCGACGAGGATGTCCCCGGAGCCCAGGCGCAGCTCCATGCGGCGCTTCTGACGGTCGACCTTGGAAACGGGCCAGCCGGCGAGGTCGACGCCGTTGCGGATCGTGAGGACCTTGGCCGGGGCGTAGCCGAGGCGCCGTACGAGGAAGTCTCGGCTCGCGTCGCACTCCGCGATCAGCAGGTCGTCGCGGTTCTTGAGGGCGCGGTCGATGAGCAAGGTCCATACCGAGCGCGTGCGGTAGTGCACGCGCGGCGAGCTGACGAGCTTGAACGGAAAGGGAACCTTCGGCTTGGCCAGGCGGCACAGCTGGATGGCCTTGAACATGACGGCGTGCACGATGTCCGGGCGCAGGCGCGTGATGATCTCGGCTAGGCGCGCCGCGTCGGCGAGGCGCGGCGTTCCCGGCAGGTTTAGGGACTCGACGTGCAGGCCCTGCAGCTTCAGCTTGCGGGCATAGTCGCCCTCGGGCTTGACGCTGACCACGCCGACGACCTGGTGCCGCTTCGGGTCGAGAAGCGTGGCCAAGGTGTACAGCGTCTTCTCCGCGCCGCCGACCGTCGTCGACGTGCTGACGTAGAGAATGCGGGCCAAGCTATTTGAAGAAGCGGCGCACCGTCTCGACGACGCGCCCGGCGTCCGCCGCGGAAAGCTCCGGGTACATCGGCAGCGACAGCGCCTCGCGCGAAGCTGATTCGGTGACCGGAAGCGAGCCGGCCTTCACGCCGAGCGCGGCGTAGGCGGGCTGGAGGTGAACCGGGGTCGGGTAGTAGACGCCCGTGCCGATGCCGTGGCGGCGCAGATCCTGGGCCAGCGCGTCGCGGCGGTCGCTGCGCACCGTGTAGAGATGAAACACCGGTTTGCTCGATTCGGAACCCAGGGGTGGTCTCTTAATGGGCAGTCCTGCGAGTCCCTCGTCGTAAATCGCGGCGACGCGTCGCCGCGCTGCCGTCCAGGCCTCCAGGCGCAGCAGCTTCACGCGCAGAATCGCGGCCTGTATCTCGTCGAGGCGGCAGTTGTGGCCGACGCGGACGTGATTGTAGCCGGCGGCGGCCGAGCGGCCGCAGTTGCGCAACTCGTTGACGATGTCGCGCAGCCGCGCGTCGTTGGTCGTGACCGCGCCGGCGTCGCCGGCCGCGCCGAGATTCTTCGACGGGTAGAAGCTGAACGCGCCGAGGTCGCCGATGGAGCCGGTGAGGCGGCCCTTGTAGGTCGCGAGGTGGGATTGGGCGCAGTCCTCGATGACGGCGAGGTTGTGCGACTTGGCCAACGACAACAACGGATCCATATCGCACGGCTGGCCGAAGATGTGAACGGGGACGACGGCTTTGGTCCTCGGGGAAAGAGCGCCTGACACGGACTTCGAATCCAACGTCAACGTCGCCGGATCGATATCGGCGAACACGGGCTTGGCGCCGAGCACCGAGACCGCGGTCGCGGTCGCGATGAAAGTGAACGACGGGACGATGACCTCGTCGCCCGGTCCCACGCCGGCGGCCTCGAGCGCGAGCTCGAGCGCCGAAGTGCCGGAATCCACGCCGAGGCTGTATTTCGCGCCGACGGCCGACGCGAACTCGGCGTCGAATGACTTGTTTTCGGGACCCAGGATGAAGACGCCCGAGTCGAGCACGCGCGCGACGGCGGCCTTCACTTCGGCGCCGATCTCGGCCTGCTGGCCCTTCAACGTGAGAAGCGGTATGTCGACGGCGATCGCGGTCAATAGGCCCCCTTGCCGAAAACCATCACGGCAGGCGTTTTTACGATGATCTCGAGGTCGAGGCCCAGAGACCAGTGCTCGATGTAGAACAGGTCGAGGGCGAAGCGCTGCTCGCTCGACACGTCGGAACGGCCGGACACCTGCCACAGGCCGGTGATGCCGGGAAGGATGTTCATGCGCTTCTTGGCGGTCGCGCCGAAGTCGCGCTCGAGGGCCTCGACTTCGCCCGTGGTGAGCGCCAGCGGGCGCGGGCCCACGACGCTCATGTCGCCGAGCAGCGCGTTGAGGAACTGGGGAAACTCGTCGAGGGAGAAGCGGCGCAGCCATTTCCCGACGCGCGTCACGCGGGGGTCGTTCTTGGACTTGAAGAAGGCGCCCTTCGTGTCGTTGAGGTCCTTGACCGAGTCGATCTTCTTCTCGGCGTCGACGACCATGGTGCGGAACTTGAAGGCCTGAAAGACCTTTCGTTTATATCCGTAACGCCCCTGCTTGAAGAGGATCGGCCCGGGGGAATCGAGCTTGATCAGGACGCAGATGACGAGCCACAGCGGGGCCGTGACGGCGAGAACGAGGGCCGAGAATATGACGTCGAAAATCCGTTTGGCTAGGAAATTGGAGCGCGTCAGCGAGGCGTGCTTGATCCGGTAGGCGGGCAGGCCGAGGTGGTGGTCCATCTGGACCTCGCCCATGCGGATCTCGAGCAGGTCTGGCACCATCGCGAAGCGTATGCCGCGCGCGTCGCAGGCTTCGGCGGCGGCGAGTATGCGCTCGTGCGTCTCGCGCGTGCGCAGCACGATGACCTCGTACCAGTTCGCGCCGTCGAGCAGCCGCTCGAACTCGGCATGCTCGGCCAGCGCGGGCGCCTCGCGCACGGCCGCGCCGGGATGGCGGGCCAGTATGCGCTCCTTGAGCACGGCCGCGACCGCACCGCCGCCGATGAGCAGGACGGGACGCGCGGCCTCGAGGCCGGCCAGCCAGTCGTCGAGCCACAGCGCCAGCGTCTGGGAGAGGCTCAGGAAGACGAGTCCGATCGGGAACACGATCGCGAGCATCACGCGCGAGTAGGCCAGCCGCTCATACAGGAAGGCGGCTGCGAGCGTCGTGAGGGTGCCGAGCGCGGCGGACTTGGCGATCTGTATGAACCGGTCGGCGGAACCCATGAAGGAAGCGGTGTAGAGGCGGTTGGAGCGCAGCAGCAGCAGCCAGATCGGCACCGCGGCGTAGAGCAGGCCCTGGTATTTATCCCAGCCGACGGCCTCGCCGGAGAGCGGTATGCGCGCGACGAGCCAGGCCCACTCGAAGCGCGCCCAAAACGCGACGCGGTAGGCCGCCGCGATCGCGAGCGCGTCGAAGAAGAGGTGCCCGGCCGTGCGCAGGCCGTGCCTCAGCCACGGAGGAAGTCCCATGACCGGGGACTCGACAATAGGGGTTTCCGCTCGGTGGGCGCGGTTCTGAAGAGCCATGCTCAAAGGAATTGTATCAATTCCCCCAAGAGGGAGGAATCAGCGTTTAAAGGAGAGCGGGGCCGTCACCCTCCCGAGGGGAACGGCGTTGCCGGCGGGAGCGATCTCGAAGGCGTCGAGCTCGAGGACGGCGCCGGGCGCGAGGGCTTTCGAGGCGCGCCTCAGCAGGAAAGTCTGGCGCAAGGTCTGTCCGGGTTTCAGGTGAAGGCCGAAGGCGAGATCGTCGATCAACGGCCAGATCATCGGGTACGGGCGCTTGGCGCCATGCGAGGAAAAAACCGAATCGAGGAGAAGGTTGCCTGAGGCGTCCTTGAGCCGCGGGATGAAGGCGAGGGTCGAATGCGGCGGAGTTTCGACCCGCCATTCGAACTCGAGGGCGGTCGTTTCTCCCGTGGTGGAGGCGGCGGCGCCGAGCAGCGCAAGTCCTCCGGCGTGCGGAGCGTCCGCTCGCCCGCGCGCCGGAGGACTCGGAACCGAGGCGAGCAGGAAGGCGTCCGCCTCCGCGGGCAGAACCAATGAGCAGTCCTCATTGGGACGCAGAGGCAGATATTGGCTCTGTCCGTCGGGGCGCTCCACGCGCAGGGCGGAGACGCAAGAAAACGAGAGCTTTGACGTGTCGAAAGAAAGCAGGTTGACGTCTGCGGCGGGTATCCAGCGGAAGGCCTCGGCCGGCAGCAAGGTCAGGTCGTTGGCGAAGACGACCCCGCGCCGGGTCGGAGAAACCTTGGTGTCCGAGTTATATAGAGGGCAGCGCAAGACGCGGCCGGCGGCGCCGCCCACGTCATTGGGGAGATTGAAAGCCGGGGCGCGACGGAGGTAGCGGGGCGCTCCAACGAGAAACACCGAATCGACCGGAGACGGCAATCGCAGCACCGCCGACTCGAAGCCCTCGCGCAGGAGACGGGAGTCGACCCATTGAGTGCCCTCGTGGAAATCGGAGACCACCGCAGCCGCGAAAAATAGCCCCGCCAGCCAAGGCAGAAGGGAGGCCGCCCGGCGGCTGCGCGAAGCGGCATATGCGCCGGCTGAGACCAAGGTGAGGGACCACCCGGCCGAGGGCAGCAGATTGTGCCGCGGGCTCAGGTACCAGAAGAGGTTCGGGCCATAGGAAAGGACTGTCCAGGCCGCGCCGCCGGCCGCGGCGGCGAGCCAGCCGGAGCCCCTTGTCCAGGCGGTGAAGGCGCCGGCCTCGTTCCGGGCTTGCGCGCGGACCACTCGGAACAGCCAGACGGCGGCGGCGAGCGCGAGGGCGATGGCTGGCAGGGTCCAGGCCCAGTGGGCGTGAGAACTGGTCGGCCACGGAAGGACGCCCTTGCCCAAGGCAACGACCGCGTCCCGACAGCGCAGGAAGAAGTCCCCGACGCGGATCAGAGGCCGTCCACCGGAGGCGGAAGGCGACAGATAGCGCAGGGCGATGTGCGTTGCGTTCATCGCCAGGAGCCCGGCGGCCGCCGCCGCGTAAGGCGCCCGCCGCGGCGCGTGGTCCCGGTTCCACGCGACGGCCAGCAGAAGCGGCCAGAGGAAGAAAACCTGGTCGTAGGTGAACAAGGCGACGGTGTAGACCGCGCAGGCCGAGAGCAGTCCGCCGCGCGTCGCGAGCAGGAAAGCGGTCAGGGTCAGGGCCGTGGGAATCTGGCACTGCGGGATCAAGGTGATCCAAAAGTGGGTTTCGCCGTGGTTCGGCGCCACCGCGAAGACCGCGGCCGCGGCCAGCGCGACCGAACGCAGGCCGGTCAGTCGGCGGACCAGGGGGAAAAGGAGGGCCGCGTTCAGGGCGTCGAAAGCGAGGCCGACCAGGTGCATCGCGCCTACGGATCCGCCGGTCAACTGAATGAGGCCGTAGAAAAACGGGATGTGAAGGTTCCGGCCGGGCACGTAGTGGAGGAACGCGATCCATAGATCTCGGGGCGAGGCGCCCTCGAGCATGCGCAGGAAGGTGAAATCATCGAGGTAGAGTCCGCAGAAGGGGACCGAGAGGAGGAACGGGGCGGCGCCGAGTAACGCGGCGGCGCCGATGAGCAGCCAGTCCGCGCGGGCTCGCGGAGCGCCCTTCATCCGGGGCTGCCGGTATCGTAGAGGCGCGACAGTCCCGCGAGCATTCGCTCCCGGGAGAACTCGCGCCGGACGCGTTCGCGCCCGGCCGCGCCGAGCTTGGAGCGGAGAGGCTTGTCGTCGATAAGCTGCTGGCAGCGCTCGAGCAACTCCACCTCGCTCTTGACGATGAAGCCGGTGACGCCGTCGATGACGGCGTCGCGGTTTCCCGAGTTGTCGGAGGCGACGACGGGAAGGCCGGCGGCCATGGCCTCGAGGACCGCGTTGGGAAGCGCGTCCCAGCGCGAGTAGTGGACGAAGAGGTCGAGCGCACGCAGGCGCTCGCGGGCTTCCGCCGCCGTCAGCCAGCCCGTGAGCTCGGCGCGGCCGGACAGATTCATGTTCTCGAGCAGCACGCGTACGCGCGCCTCGTCCTCGCCGCCGCCGATCCAGACGCACTTGAGGCCGTTGCGCGAGTCGGTGAGCCGCTGGGCGAGGAGAATCCACGCGTCGGGGTTGCGGGCGTAGGTCAGGCGCCCGCAGGAGCCCACGGCGAGGCCGTCGTGCGGCAGGGGGTCGAGGAACTCGCCGAGGTAGGCGTCGCAGACGGTGTGGACGGGGCGTCCGCCGGAGAGGGCCTTCGCCGCGGCGGCCTCGCCGGGAGCGCAGGCGATCGTCGTGCCGAGTCCGGAGGCGGCTTTCTCCACGGTCTTGTACAGGAGCCGCGAGGCGGCCGAGCGGTCCTGCTGCAAAAATCCATAGCCGTGCGGCGTGTAGAACACGGTCTTGACGCCCGCCGCTTTCGCGGCGGCGCGAGCGAGCACGCCGGCCTTGGAGGAATGCGCGTGGACGACGTCCGGACGATGCTCGGCGAAGAGCGCGCGCAGCTTGCGCAGGGCCTCGAGGTCGTTGATCAGGGAGATCTCTCGGGTCATTTCGGGGACATAGAAGGAGGTCGCGGCGCCGCGGCATTTAGCGCGGTAGTCCTCCGCAGAACCGCCGCGCACTGCGTAGACCAGCGACACCTCGAAGCGCGCGGGATCGAGCCCGTTGCAGATCGCGGCAACCTGCTCACCGGTCCCTCCGGGACCGCCGCACTCGACGACCTGGAAAACCTTGATCATGAGGGCTCCTTTCCCCTGAACAGGCGCAGGGCTTCTTCGGCGGCGAACGGGAAAAGCATCGGCAGATAGAGAAGCTTATGGCGGCCGGCGCTGCCCAGGTCGAACTCGAGCAGCGCGGCGCCGACGGTCATCGCCGTGAAGAAGGCGGCCAGAGCGAGGCGCGCGGCCGTCTTCGGGCCGCGAGCGAGCCCCGCCGCGGCGAGCAGGGCGATCATCAGAAGCGCGGTATTTTCTCCGGCGGCCGCCCAGCGCCCGATCTTCCCGTCCATCGGATAAAGTCCGGGAAGAGGCATGAAGAGCACGGTGAACGCGCCCTTCGGCAGATAGAGCAGGACGTCGAGCCAGGTCTTGAACGAGGCCTCGGGATAGATCTGAGTGCCGATTTCCCGGTTCGCCTTGGTCGCGGCCCAGAGCCGGTCCGCGGATTGACGCGAGTTCCGGAAGCGGCTGATTCCTTCAGGCGTGGTCGGGCGATTGACCTCCATCGAATCGGCCGTGAACGTGACGGGAATCAGCCGGGGCTGGATTCGGCCTTGGTCGGCCGCGCTGAACTCACCGGAGTGGAACGAGCCGAGCAGGCCGCGGGATGCCGCCGGATAAAACGCAAGGGCGGCGAGAATCATGGCGGCGGCGATCAGGGAGTTCGCTCTTGGGGGCCGCCAAGCCGCGAGGGCGAGCGCGGCCGTCAGCGCCGCCCCGAGGCAGACCAGGACATACGACCGGTAGAAGCCCGCGACGAGCAGTGCGCAGCCGGCCCCGAGAGCGAACGACGCCGCCCGGAAGCGGGGGGCTTTCGTGTCGAAGCCCGCGGCGAACGCGGCGCCGAGCGCGGCGTAAGCCAGCAGGCCGACCGGGGCTTCCTTGAGATTCTGAGACGTGTAAAAGATGTGGGAAGGCCAAACGGCCATGGCGAGGCCGGCGATCAAGGCCGCCCGGGCGGGAAACGCCATGGACAGCGCCCAGGCGAACGCCGCGGCGGACAACGCCCCAAGAAACGCGTTGAACAGCTTGATCAGGAAAGGATGCGGCCCAAACAGGCGATACATCTCGAGCGAGAGCAGGGTTTGCACGCGCTCGCCGAGAGAGCCGTTGATGACCGGCGCGCGGCCGTCGTGGATATCCTGGAGCGCGCTGATCGCGTAGCCGTGGATCACGACCGCGTCGGTGTAGTAGTAAGCGGGGAAAATCGGCTTGTATTCGGTTATGACCGCGCTGGCGATGCGCAGCGACAAGGCGAACGCCGCCAAGGCCGTCAGCGGCCGGCGTCTAATCCAGGACACGGTAGCGCAGGAGGCAGAACAGGTAGGAGAACCCGTCCTTCCAGGTGATCTTCTTGCCTTCCGAATAGGTGCGGCCGGAATAGGAGATGGGGACCTCGTAGATCCGCAGGTGTCGCTTGCATATCTTCGCCGTGATCTCGGCCTCGAATCCGAAGCGCTCGCTCTCCAGGGGAATGGCCTTGATCTTCTCGGTCAGGAATACCTTGAAGCAGGTCCCCATATCGGTCAGGTTGATGTTGTAGAGGACATTGGTGATCAGCGTGAAGATCACGTTTCCGAAATAATGCCAGAAGAGCAGGACCCGGTGCGGCCCGCCGAGGAAGCGGGACCCGTAAACGACGTCCGCTCGCCCGTCCAGGATCGGCACGAGAAGCCCGGGATAATCAGCTGGATCGTACTCGAGATCGGCGTCCTGGACGATCACGATGTCTCCGGTCGCCCGCGCCAGCGCGGTCCTGAGGGCCGCGCCCTTGCCGCGGTTGCGCTCGTGCAGGATGACGATCGCGCGGTCCCCGAGCCCCTGGAGAATCTCGCGCGTGCCGTCGGTCGAGCCGTCGTCGACGATGACGATCTGCTTGGCCACCGGCAGCGGCACCGACTCCACGCGGCGCAGGAGCTCCAGGACGGTGCTCTTTTCGTTGTAGACGGGGATCAGGATCGACAGTGTTCGTTGCATGGTGGGCATTATAGGATTTCGCCGCGCGGTCTCAGGGACATCGTACCCCAGGCCCAGATCAAGAGGAACAGCGTGGCGAACTGCTCGTTCTGGAAGGCGGTCTCGGTCAGGCACATGGCGAGGAAGGCCGTGACGGCCGCGGCCGACCAGAGCGCGCGCGTGTCGATGTCTCCACGCGCGGCGCGCAAGGCGCGTGCGGCCAGGGCGCCGCACAGGAGGAGCAAGGCGAGACCGCCCGCCAGGCCGCGCTCCGCGAGCTGGTGCAGGTAGAGATTGTGAGCGCTCCCCCAATTCCGCTGGCCGTCGAGCGTGCCGGCATAGTAGCTGGAGAACAACCGGTTGTATCCGCCGGGACCGACGCCGGTCAGGGGATGATCGCGGAACATCCGAATCGCGGCGTCCCAGAGGACCCAGCGCGCCTGCTGAGGGTTGTGCGGATCGTAGGGTGCGAAAAGGGAACTCACGGTGCGGGCTCCGTTGGGGAGGAATTCCCAGGCCGTGCCGATGGCCGCCATGACGAGCAGGGCGGGCAGAGCCCATCGACGGGCTCGCGGCTCAAGCAGGGCCACGAGCGCGAAGCCGGCGAAGGCGGCGAGCAGGGCCATGCGAGTCTGGCTCAGGACCAGCGCCGCGAAGACGATGACGGTGAAGGCCGCGGCCGCGCCGCGAGCGGCCCGTTCCGTCGGGCGCAGGAGCACGCAGGACCCGCCCAGCACGGCCAGCGCCATCTGCTCGCCGAACACGACGGGGTGGACGAATCCGTGCGCGCGAACCATCAGTTCGTTCGGCCGGCCGCCGAAGACGGTTTGGGCGATGCCGTAGAGGGCGATGGTCCCAAACGAAATCCCGAGCGCCGGCCGCAGAGGCGCTTCGGGCTCGAGCGCCAGCGCCGCGACGAACAGGCCGAGGGACCAGAGGCGGTGCAGATCCTTGACCGCGTCGCGCAGCGAGGCCGCCGGCGAGGCCGACGCCGCAGCCGAGACCAGGCTCGCCGCTGCATACAGGACGAGGGCGGCCAGCACCGGCTCGGAGAGCCAGACGCCGACGATGCGCCGTCCGTCGGAGCGGGCGCGCGCGATGAGCGCGAGGCTCAGCAAAGCCAGAGCGGCGTTGGTCCCGGCGATGGAAACCGGCAGGAGCAGGGCGCAGAGCGCGAGCGCGGCGGCGACGGGTGAAAGGGGCATGCGCGTATTCAGTTTACCAGATTGCGCCGGGGGGCGTCCTCAGCGCGTCAGGCGGAAGACGCGCGCGGAAATGCCCGGCGCGAGCTCCGCGCGCCCGGCTTCCTGCGCGGGCAGGCGGCCGGAGCGCAAGGCGTCGGATATTCCCGAATTGGCCCGGTTCAGAAAGGCGGGAAGATCCTTGTCGGAGAGGCCGTTCACGAGGACGACCAAGGTCGCGTCCTTGTCTTTAAGGCGAATCATGGCGGCTTCGGCTGAGATCTGCGCATAGCCGAGGTTGACGAACGACATCGCCCAGCCGCGCGAGGCGGCGAGCGAGGAGAGATTGTTGGCGTTGAGAAGCCTGTGCTCGAGCGCGATCGCCGCGACCGCGCCGCGTCCACCGGCGCGGTCGGCGGCGTCCACGAGCGCCGCTCGGTCCCAGCCGGGATCCGGGGACGGAGCGCCGTTGTAAGCGAGCGCGCGGCCCGGGTCGGCGCGAAAGGTCTGGTCGGCGCAGACGATCAGGCCCGTCGCGAGGAGAAGCGCGGTCGCGGCGGCGCGCGCCAGGGGGCGGCCGAACGACATCGCCGCGCGTCCGGCAAGGAGGGCCAAAACCGGCAGGAGCGGAGCGGCCAACCGCGCCTCGCGGTTGAC
>JAQTNG010000013.1:23047-27803 GCA_028714015.1 Elusimicrobiota bacterium
CGGCGCCAGGCCCCATAGCCCGGCGCGCAGACCGGCGCCGGGCTTCTCTCGCCCGGAAAATGACGCTGTCGCCGCGACAGCGCCCATTGCCGCTGCGAGGGGCCAGGAAAAACCGTCGCGGGCGAGCGAGGCGAGCCAGTCAAGCCGCGCCGCCAAGCCGCCCGTCCCGGCGTAGTCGCCCGCGATGCGGCCGAAGCCCGCGCTCCAGGCGAAGCCGAGCACATACGGTATATTGACCGCGTACCAGGTCGCCGCGAGCGGCACGGAGACGAGCAGCGCGGTCTTCGCGTGGGGCTTCAGCCGTTCGCGCGCGGGCCAGGCGAAGCCGGCCGCGACCAGCGGGAAGGTGACCTTGGCGAGCAGGCCGAGCCCGAGCAGGACGCCGAGCCGGAGGCCTTCGCGTCGATCGTCGGGCTTGGCGGCGGCGCAGCGCCAGGCCCAAAGCCCGAGAAGGGCGGACAGGAGCGTCTCGACGAGGAAGACGCGCGAGAGCCCGTAGGCGAGCGGAGTCAGCGCGCACAGGGCGCCCCCGAGCGCCGCCGCCTCCCGCGCGCGGGGATGCCCGCGCCACCATTCGGCCGCGGCGCGCGACCAGGCCCACGCCGCGAGCGCCGCGAGGGGAAGATTCGCCCAGACCGCCAAGCGCTCGCTCATTCCGAACAACGCGTAGAGAGGCAGCGGGACCAAGCTGATCAGCGGCGCCTTGATCCGGAAGGCGTTTTCGTAGGCGTGAATGAACGGGAGTGGTCCGGATTTCAGCGCCGTCCAGAGCCGAAAGCTCGTCTCGAGGTACCAGCCGTCGTCCCAGGACGGGGGTGCTGTGTTGCGCGCCAGATGCCAGGCCGTCGCGGCGAAAGCCGCCGCGGCGGCGGCGCCCGACGCGAGGACCGTCCGCGCTGGAATCCTCACGCGGCCCGTCGTTCCCACAGCGCGAAGAGGCCGTAGAGCGCCAGGCCTCCGGCGAATGAGATCATGAGCGCCAGCGCCGCGCCGATCACGCCGAACGGGGGGACGAGCCAGGCGGTGAGCGCCAGATTTCCGAGCCCGGCGGCGAGCGCTCCGGCCACCGACACCCTCAGGCCGGAAAAGTCGCGCGCCGCGTACAAGGCGGAGACCGTTCCGTGCAGGAGTATGAGCGCCGCCGCTCCCGCGAACGCCGCCGCCCAGCCGAGGTCGAAGTTGTAGCGCCGGCCGAACAGCGCGATGCCTCCGACTGCGGTCGCGCAGAAAAACGCCCAGGCCGCGAGCAGCGCGGGCGCGCCCGCCCGCCGGAACAGGGCCCAGATGTCTCGCTGGCCTTCGGCCCCGCTCGCCATCGGCACCAGCACCGCCTGGAGCATGTAGAGGAACGCCAGCGCGACCTGCACGGTCGCCGTGAAATAGGCGCTGAACAGGCCGACCTCCTGGGCGCTGCCGTGGCGGTTCAGGAACAGGCGCGCGGGCGCCAGCACGCAAGCCGTCGCGAGCAAGGTCGGGGCGGCCGTCGCGGCGTAGCGGACGACGGCCTTCACGAAGCTCCATTCGAAGGCCGGGCGCAGGTAGTGCCGCAAAGTCCACAGCGCGTAGGCGGAACTGGCGAGGAGGCTGCCGACGAAGGCCAGGATCATCGCGCGATGATCGGCCCCGAAAAAGGCGACGAGCCCGGCGAGGAGGACGGGCGCCGCCAAGCCGTAGACGGTCTCGACGAGCCCGCGGTGCGCGAAGCGCTTGAGGCCCAGCAGGGGGCTCGACAGGACCTGGCTCAAGGCGGTGGCCGTCGCCAGAAGGGCGGACAGCGCGAACAACTCGGCGGGCAGGCCCATCGCGCGCTCGAGCCAATGGTGCGCGACCGCCATCAACGGCAGGCTCAGCACGGCCCACGCGGTAAACGCGGCGAGCGCGGTGGTGACGAGCCGCGCGCGCCTTCCCTCGTCCTGCTCGTCGGCGATCAGCTTGCTCGTCGCCAGAGGGAAGCCCAGCATCGGGATGATCTGCAGATAGGCCGCCGCGGCGATGACGAGGTTGGCTCGGCCGTACTCGACGGGTCCGAGCAGGCGCCCGGCCAGCAATTGGGTGAAAAAAGTCGAGGCGCGCGCCGTGCCGTACAGGACCCCGATCCAGCCGAGCCCCGACAGCAGAGCCCGGTGCCGGTGCGGCGCGGGCGGCGCGGCGGGCGCGTGCTTGCGGGCGCTCTCGACGAGATCGCGCAGGCGCGCGAACACGGTCTCTTCGGCATGCGCGCGCGCCGCTTCGACGCGCTCGTGCCGGGCGTCGTCCCGGTCGAGGGCGCGGGCCGCGGCGACCCATTCAGCCGGAGTTCGGCAGATCGTGAGGATATTAAACAAGCTTGCCAGCCCAGGCAGGGGACTGGCGAGCACGGGACGGCCCGTCGCCAGGCATTCGAATATTTTGGCCGGGATCACTCCGCGGTTGTACTCGTCGTTCACGTACGGCAGGAGCAGGGCGTCGCAGTCAGCCAACATCGCCGGCAATTCCTCGTGCGGGAAAGCTCCGCGAAAAGTCACCGACGGCGGCAGCTGCGGCGGGGGCTCCTTGACCGGGCCGATCAGCTCGATCTCGAAACCGGCCTCCGCGAGCGCCCGGATCGGGGCGTAGTCCAGCGCGCGCCACAGCGTTCCGAAGTAGCACAATCGCCGTCGAGGACGGTCGGGCGGCGGGGGGAGAAAGAACGCGCGGCTCACGCCGTGGTGCAGCTCGACCACGTTATGATGCAGGGGCTTCTTGTCCTCGTAAAGCGTGTGGGAAGTCGTCAGCACCAGCCCCGCGCGCGCCATCAGAGCGGCTTCGGTTTCGGCGAGATTCGGGGGCGGCGAGGGCAGGCCGTAAAAATTGTCCACGCAGTCGTAGACCACGAGCGAGGGGGAGAGACGATCGAGCAGAGCCAAGGTCGTCGCGGTCGGGAGGTAGGCGAAGACGACCGGGCCGCGGCGCAGGCCCCGGTCGTGCAGTATGTCGGCCAGGCGAGGCGCCAGCAGGGAGGCGTTGGCCTCGCGGAAGAGCCGCCGGGTGGGCGGCAGGACCAGGGGGCTGACGACGGATATTCCCTTGGGCATGCGCGCGAGGCGCGCCCGCCCGCCCCGCCAGGCGCGGCGCAGGCGGTGGGCGACGCGTCCGAGATCGCGCAGGCGAGGCTCCCGGAAACCGGTGTTCTCGACGAAGAAGACGCGGTGCCCGGCGCGGGCCCATTGCGCCGCGAAGGCGTGATGGCGCTGCCAGGCCGCGTCCCACTCGACGCTCGAGAGCACGACGACGTCGAAGGGCCGCTCGCTCAACGCCCGAGGCCGCGGCTCATGTCAGACGTTGTAGAGCCCGGCTTTGTAGTCGGACAAGCGCGACCGCACATAATCGACGGTGCGGGCCAGGCCCTGCGCGAGGGGCACGCGCGGCCGCCAGCCGGTCAAACGGCGGGCCTTCGAGTTGCCGCAGATCAGGCGCATGACCTCGCTGCGCTCGGGCCGCACGCGGGCCCGGTCGGAGCCGATCTCGACGCGGCGGCCGGTCAGCTTCATCAGGAGACGCGCCGTTTCTCCGATGCTCACCCCGCGGCCGGAGCCGATGTTGATCACTTCTCCGACGCTCGCCCTGGAGGCGGCCACGGCCAGGAAGCCGTCGACGGTGTCGGAGACGAAGTTGAAATCGCGCACGGGAGACAGGGCCCCGAGCTTGAGCCGGGGCTTGTCCTGAAGGAGCTGGCAGGCGATCGACGGGATCACGGCGCGGGCCGACTGGCGCGGGCCGTAGGTGTTGAACGGGCGGCAGATCGCCACGGGCAGGCCGAAGGATTTTTCGAAGCTGAGCGCGATCTGGTCGGCGGCGATCTTCGTCGCCGCGTAGGGGGACTGGGCCTGCAGAGGATGCTCCTCGGTGATCGGCACGACGCGCGCGGTGCCGTAGACCTCGGAGGTCGAGGTGTGCACCAGTTTGCGCACGCGGCCGCGGCGGCAGGCCTCGAGCACGTTGAGCGTTCCCTGGACGTTGGTCGCGACGTAGGATGCCGGGGCGGAGTAGGAGTACGGGATCGCGATGAGCGCGGCGAGGTGGAAGACGACCTCGCGGCCGTCGACCGCCTCGTCCACGCTGTTCGGGTCCGTGACGTCGCCGGCGATAATATCCACTCGGGGCTTGAGCGCGGGATCCAGGTCCTCCAGAAACCCCCAGTGCCCTCTCGAGTTGTAGCGGACCAGGGCGCGGACCGAGGCTCCCCGGCGCGCGAGCTCTTCGGTCAGGTGGCTTCCGATGAAGCCGCCCGCGCCGGTGACGAGAACCTTCACGCCTTTCCAATTCTTGGCCATCACAATCCTCGGGCGCGGATGTCGTGCATGTGCAGCAGGCCGACCGAGCGGCCGCGGGCGTCCGCGACCGGCAGCAGGGACAGCGGGCGCGGCCGTTCGGCCATGAGCGCGGCGGCCTCCGCGGCCAGCATCTCGGGCCGCACCGAGGTCGGCTTGCGGTTCATGATCTCCGTCAGCGGCATCGAACGCAGGTCCCGGCCGCCGGCGAGGACGCGGCGCAGGTCGAAGTCGGTGATCAGTCCCTTGAGACGGCCCTTGGCGTCGATCACGCTGACCGCGCCCGCCTGCTGGCGCGTCATCTCGGACAGCATGCGCGAGGCGGAATCGGTCACGCGCACGACGGGGTTGCGCTCGCCGGAGCGCATCACGTCCTTGACCGTCAAGGTCAGCCTCTTGCCGAGCTGGCCTCCCGGGTGCAGCAGCGCGAAGTGATGCTTCTGGAAGCCGCGGCGCTTCATCAGCGC
>JAQTNG010000014.1 GCA_028714015.1 Elusimicrobiota bacterium
GCGGCGGAGAACAAGGTGATTTCGCAAGGCGAAATCCCCGGAACCGGCGTGCGCGTCCTGTCCCTCGAGGCGGCCGACCTCGACGGCGACAAGAAAGCCGAGCTCTTCGTTTCCGTTTACAACGAGCCGTTCCGCCGTCTCGAGACCTCCGTTTACAAGCTCGACGGGGGAAAATGGTCCAAGGTCGCCGACCTCCCGTTCCTGGTCCGCTCGCACCAGAACGCCGCGGGCGAACGGATCATCGCCTCCCAGCAGATCCAGGACGACAAGACCTTCCCGTTCGGCGCGGTGTACCCTCTCGTCTATCAGGACGGCAAATACATCCAGGGCCGCCCGAAGCTCAACCCCAAGCGCGCCGACTGGCTGTACGGCTTCACCTACGCCCAGCTCGACGCGGCGGGCGAGCCCGCCGCGCTGTACCTGACCAACGTCAACACCCTCCGCGTCCAGTTCTCCAACGGCCAGTGGCGCTCTTCGGAGAGCTTCGGCCAGAGCCCGACCCGGGTGCGCTGGTACGACAAGCTTTTCGAGGTCCACCCGCCCATGCTCGCGACCTACGACGCCAAGGGCTTCGACAAGCTTTACATCGTCCGGAACCTCGCCATGCTCGGCGGGCTCGCCACCCCCTTCGGCCTGTTCAACGGCGGCGAGCTGCACGCCAAGACCTGGACCGGCGTCGCTTTCGAGACCGCGTGGAAAGCCGAGCTCGGCGGCTCGTCTCCCGGCTTCGCGCTCGCCGAGCCCGAGGCCGGCCGCAAGGAGCTGGTCGTCGCCGTCGCGGGTTCGACCGGCAAGTCGGCGGTCTGGACCTTCGACCCCTAGCCCATGAGCGGCCGCAAGATTCTCGTCGTGGACGACGACCCGTCGATCCGCGAAATCCTGTCCATCCAGCTGACCCGGCTCGGCTATGAGGTCACGGCGGCCTCCGACGGCCACGAGGCCGTGGCGGCCTTCAAGGACGCCCCTCCCGACGCGATCCTCATGGACCTCATGATGCCCCGCCTCGACGGCCTCGCCGCCTGCCAGCAGATCCGCGCCGTCGAAAAGAAGACCGGAGCCAAGCGCACCCCCGTCCTCTTCCTCACCGCCCGCGACTCGACGCACGACAAGACAAGCGCCGCGCTCTCCGGGGGCGACGAGTTCGTGCCCAAGCCCGTCAGCATTCAGGAGCTGAACGACCGCCTCGAGGCTCTCTTCCTCAAAAAGGGGAAATCGTGAAGGCCGCCGCGCTCCTCTTGATCCTCGCGGCCGTTCCGGCCGCAAGCGCCGGGTTCAGCAACACCTCGATGGGCCAGAAGCCCTACGGCGTGCTCCTGATCGCGCCCGACACCGGCGGGGCCTGGAGGACCGAGCTCGGCGCGATCCGCTCGCAGATGCGCGGCATCGCCATCGAGAGCGTCGAGTCCTACAACGACGGGACCGCGATCCAGCGCGCCCTCGACCGCCTCAGGGGCCAGCACGTCTCGAAGGTCGTCGCCGTTCCGCTAGAGCTCGTCTCCGAGTCCTCGACCATGGACGAACTGCGCTACCTGTTCGGCATCCGCGCCGAGCCGACGCAGGACCGGCCCGACTCGCAGCGTCCCAGCATGGCGCCCGTGCAGTCCAAGATCAAGAGCTCCCTGGTCTTCACCGGCCGCGGCCCCAAGCGGCTCAGGAGCGAGGCCGAGCTCGTCCTCACCGCGACGATCGACAAGTCCCCCGCGCTCGCCGACATATTGGCCGACCGCGCGAAGGCCCTCGGCCGAGACCCGGCCAAGGAGGCCGTGATACTCGTCGGCCTCGCGCCCCGCTCGGACAAGGAGCTCGACGTCTGGAAGACGGCCGTGACCGCGATCGCCGAATCGGTGCGGGTCAAGGGCGGCTTCCGCGAGGGCGCGATCCTCTGGGTCCGCGACGGCACGCGCGCCGGCCAGCAGGACAAGGACCGCGACGAGAACAAGGCCACGCTGCGCCGCCTCATCACGGCGGGCGGCGTCGTGGCCGTCCCCCTCGCCCCGGACGGCCGCCGGATCGGCCAGCTTCTGCAGCGCCAGCTCGGCACCTCCGGCTACCGCTGGAACGGCAAGGGCGTCATCGGCGACCCGCGCCTGACCGAATGGATCTCCTCCATTTCCAAGGCCGCATCCACTTTACCCGACGTCAGGCAATACAAAGACAACGCCCCGGGGGGATTCCGATGACCGATCAAACCAACATCAATCGCGAGCCGGTGAAGGTTCTGGACAAGGGCTTCGTCCGCCTGGTGGACTTCATGGGCGGAGACCAGGGCGTCGTCGACGCCGCGCGCGTCTCCTACGGCGGCGTCTCCAAAGGCGCCGAGGCCGACAAGAAGCTGATCGGCTACCTCCTCAAGCACTCCCACCTGACGCCGTTCGAGCACTCGGTGTTCAAGTTCCACGTCTCCTGTCCGATCTTCGTCGCGCGCCAATGGTTCCGCCACCGCTTCGCCGCGTACAACGAGGTCTCGTTCCGCTACACCGAGGTCAAGGACTACTTCTACATGCCCGAGAAGTGGCGCGGCCAGGACACGAAGAACAAGCAGGCCTCCTCCGCGTCGATCGAACTCGACCAAAAAGCGCTTCACGACATGTTCGCCAAGCAGGTGGACGCTTCGCTCAAGACATATAAAGAGATGATCAGCATGGGCGTCGCCCGCGAGATGGCGCGAATGGTCCTGCCCGTCAATCTCTACACCGAGTTCTTCTGGACCGTGAACGCCCGCAGCCTCATGAACTTCGTGGCCCTGCGCGCCGACGCGCACGCCCAGCTCGAGATCCAGGCGTACGGCGAGGCGATGGCCAAGCAGTTCAAGACACTCATGCCTTGGACCTACGAGGCGTTCCTGCGCGACGGCTGGAAGGGCGAGAACCCCATCATCGCCGCCGAGAAGGCCGCCCTGCCCGGCCTGCAGACCGCCTCGAAGTAAGGTGACGCCGGTCTACGAGGTCGTGCTGGTGCGCCCCGACATCGCGGGCAACACCGGCCAGATCGGTCGCAGCTGCATGGCCCTGGGCTGCCGCCTGCACCTCGTGCATCCGCTCGGCTACAAGATCACCGACGCGAACCTCAAGCGCGCGGGCCTCGACTACTGGCCGAACCTGGACCTCAAGCAGCACGACAGCGTGGCCGACTGGATGGCGAGCGTCGAGCCGGAGCGCGAGGTCTGGCTCCTCTCCACCAAGGCGGAGAAGAACTGGGACCCGGCCGAGGCGACGCCGGGGGCCACGCTCGTGTTCGGCTCCGAGACGGGCGGCATCCCCCCCGAGGTCCACGCGCGCTGGGCCGGACGCGAACGAAAGATCCCGATCGATCCCCGGGCCCGCAGCCTCAACCTGTCGGCCTGCGTCGCGATGACGCTGGGCAGTCTCCTCTTCTCGAAACGCTAGGGCTTGGCGGGCGCCTTGGGCCGGTGGGCCAGGTTCTCGGCGATCAGGGCTTTGACTTCGTCGGCGTCGCGCGCGATGCGCTTGAGCTCGAGCTCGCCCAGCCTCTGGACGCGGATCTTCTCGCGGACCGAGGCCAGGATCTGGAGCTTCTCCCTTTCGGTGATGTTCGGGTAATCGCGATGGCTGGGATCGACCGCGATCTCCTTGAGAAGCTCCTTGGTCATGCGGTCGTCGTACTTGAGGTAGGCCAGAACGATGTCGTCGATGGCCAGATCGGCCTCGTCGGAGCGCAGCTCCGTCTCGCGGCGCTTGTCCTGCAGGACGAACAGGCGCTGGTAGAGCGCGGCCAAGGCCATATCCTCGCCGTCGGCGGCGGCGATCCGGGCCATCGTCATGCCCTGATCGACGGAGGTCTCGAAATTCACGGCGTGCAACGGGGCGGCGACGACGGCCGCGAGGGCGGCGAGAAGGATGGGTTTCATGAATCGATTCTAGCACAGGATCCGCCCCGCGGCCTCGTCCTCAAAACCGCCAGCCGTACCTCGCCGTGAAGGACAGGATGTTGAGAGCCGGCGTGACGCCGCGGATCCCGAGGGCCTCACCCCGGGGCGTCGCGGCGTAGCGGGCGCCGGCCAGCCCCGTCCAGCCGGCCTCGAGGATGACGATCCCCGGCGCGAGAGGATCGGCGTCGATATCCAGCCCGAGCCGGACCGAGGCCGCGGGAGTCCAGGCGCTGTCGTCGATCAAGCGCCGCGTCTCGTGGGTCGCCGTGTCGGCCCAGACGGAGGGCCGCACGTCGATCGTCGTCTTGTTCCAGCCCCCGCCGGCGCCGAGCAGGATGAACGGGCGCGCCGAGCCGCCGTCCACGAGCGTGTAGCGGAGGATGGCGAGCATCAGCCACGTGTCGCCCCCGACGCTGGCGTCGGCCGCCGGGTAAAGCCTCGTGGACAGGGTGCCGTCGCGATCGGCGTAATCGATGTCGAGCCCCGCGCCGAGGCGCGGCGTGAGGAAATAAACGTATTGGCCGCCGAGATGGACCCCGAGAGCCCCGTTGTCGGCGGAGCCCCCGCCGACGACGCGGAAATCGACCTTGCTCACCGGCTCGATGAGCCCCAGGCCGAGCGAAACCAGCTGCCGGCGCGGCGACGGCGCCGCCGGGGCCGCGACGACCGGCGAAGCCGGAACGGGTTCGATGGGCGGCTGAACGATCAGGGTCAACGGCGGCTTGGCGTAATCGAGGCCCAGCTTGCCGCCGTCCCGCGGCGCGACGACGGCCGCCCCGGCGCGGGCCGCGCCGGCCGCCAGAAGCAACGCCGCGAACAGTCTCTTCATGCTTCGATTTTAACCTCCGGAATATCCTTCCGCCATCCAATCAGCGTCAAGCTATTTCGACGTTTATAGGACAAGATCCTTCAGCGAGAACTCGGCCCGGCGCGCCATTGCGCGGCTTCGATTTTCCCTCTACAATTCAATGTTGAGCAATTTGCTAACTTTACAGCCAATGAAGGCCTTTCTCGCCGCCGGGCTCGTTTTCATCGCCGCCCACGCGGGCGCGGCGACGCCCGCGAAGGTCAAGCGCGGCAACCTCGAGATCAAGGTCAAGGTGACGGGCACGGTCGTGGCCGACGACATCTTCCGCATCAAGTCCACGATCGAGGGCCGCGTCGAGAGCGTGCTGACCTCGACCTACGTCTGGCGCGGCGCCGACCAGCCGCTCGCGTTCCTCGCCCACAAGGAACTCGCGGCGATGCTCGACTCGAAGGGCTCGCAGAACGTGGACATCCTCGAGGACCGCTGGCAGCGCGTCTATCGCCCGACCGCCGCGCGCTGCCCGGACACGTGCTTCATCCTGAAGAACTTCCTGAAGCCGAAGACCTGGGTGAAGCCGGAGTCGGTGATGTTCGAGGCCGCCGCGACGCTCAAGCTCGTCGGGCGGGTGCGGCCCGAGGACGCCCCCTGGATCCACGACGGCCAGGACCTCCTCTTTTGGCCGGTCAAGGACCCGAAGCGCGTGCTGAAGGGACGCGTGACGAAATTCCTGCTCGACATACAGGGCGAGAAGGTCACCCCCGGCGCCACCTTCACCTTGATCATGTCGCCCGACCGGTTCTTCGACCCGGGCACCGAGTGGGAAGGGCAGATCATTCCGCTGTCGAAGAAGGACGTGCTCTACGTGCCGACCGGCGCTTTGATCCGCGAAGGCGGCGCCGTCTACCTCCCGGTCCGAGTCTCGACCGGCGTCACGACGCAGGGCCTGACCGAGATTTCCTCCGGCATCGAGGAAAAGCGCGACGTGCTCGTGCTCGACGACGAGCAGCTGCGCGGGGCCGCGCGGCACAAGCAGGAAACCGACCTCGACGCCCTGCGGCGCCGGGCGCGCGCTCAGCAGGGAGAGGAGCCCTCTTCGGGCCCGGAGCTCGGCCCCGCCCCGGTCAAGAAGCCGAGCAAGCACGCCACGGTCATCGACAGCACCGATTACGGAGAGGATCCTTATGGCGAACCCCAGTAAGCCCGTCATCGCGCCGACGCGGCGCGTGCTGGCGATCGTGCTCGCCGGCGGCAAGGGCGAGAGGCTGCATCCCCTCACGCACGAGCGCTCCAAGCCCGCCGTGCCTTTCGGCGGCAAGTACCGCATCGTGGACTTCGTGCTCTCGAACCTCGTCAACTCGGGGATGCTCTCGATCTACGTCCTCGTGCAGTACATGTCGCAGAGCCTCATCGAGCACCTGCGCTCCAACTGGCGGACCGCCGGCCTGACGCGCGAGCACTTCATCACCGTCGTGCCCCCGCAGATGCGCCTGGGCACGATGTGGTACCGCGGCACGGCCGACGCCGTGCGCCAGAACCTGAACCTGATCCACGATTTCGACCCCGATCTGGTCGTCGTTTTCGGCGCGGACCACATCTACCGCATGGACGTCGGACAGATGGTCCAGTGGCACATCGAGAAGGGCGCCGACGTCACCGTCTCGACCATCCCCGTCCCCCTCAAGAGCGTCACCAACTTCGGCATCGTGCAGACCGACGCGAAGGGCCGGGTCATGGAGTTCATCGAGAAGCCGCTGACGGCCGACCCGATGCCCGGCAGCACGACGCACGCGCTGGCGTCGATGGGCAACTACGTCTTCACGAAGGACGTTCTCGTGGACCTGCTCAAGAATCACCACAAGGACGAAAGCGATCTCGATTTCGGTAAAAACGTCCTGCCCGCGATCCTGAAAAGCCACAAGCTGTATGCCTACGACTTCTCGACCAACGCCCTGCCCGGCCTCAAGGCGTACGAGGAGCAGGCGTACTGGCGCGACGTCGGCACGATCGGCGCCTATTACCAGTCCAACATGGACATTCTCGGCGCGCGTCCGCGCCTGAACCTCAACAACCGCCGCTGGTTCATCCACTCCGGACGCTACGACGGCCCCCCCGCGAAGGTGCTCGACGGCAAGCTGACGAACTGCATCATCAGCGACGGCTGCTTCGTGCGCAACGCGACGATCAAGAACTCGATCATCGGGCGCGGGGTCCACATCCACGACGGCGCGGTGATCGAGGACTCGATCATCATGGACTTCTGCAAGGTCAGGTCCGAGGCCCACCTCAAACGCGTGATCGTGGACCGCTTCAACGAGATTCCCGCCAAGCTCAAGCTCGGCTTCAACGCCGAGGAGGACGCGAAGCGCTACTTCGTCGATCCGAGCGGGATAGTCATCGTGCCGCGAGGCACGACCGCCCAGCGGTGAGCGCGCGGATTCTCGCCGTCGAGGACACTCCCGTCCTGCGCGCGCTGCTGCAGGTGTGCCTGACGCGGGGCGGCTACAAGGTGGATCTCGCCGAGGAAGGCCAGTCCGCGGTGGAGATGTTCCTCGCCGGGGCGTACGACGCGGTCATCATGGACATCCAGATGCCGCTGATGGACGGCCTCAGCGCGGTCGCGCGCATGCGCGCCTGGGAGAAGGGCCAGAATCGCGCGCCGGTTCCCATCCTCGCGCTCACCGCGAACTCCGAACCCTCGGACCTGCGCAAATGCCTCGAGGCGGGGTTTACCGTCACGGTCCGCAAGCCGTTCGGGCGCGCAGAGCTCCTGGCCGTCGTCGCGCGCGAACTCGGCGCCCGGCCCGCGCCGCCGGCCGCCGGCCGCATCCTCGTCACGGCCGATCCCGAATTCGCCGACCTCATCCCGCCGTTTCTCGACACCTGCCGCCGCGAGACCGAGGCGATGAAGAAGGCCCTCGAGCGCCGGGACTACGCCGCGATCGCGTCCGCGAGCCACAAGCTCACGGGCGCGGGCGCCAGCTTCGGCTTCGGGCCCGTGAGCGACGAAAGCCGCCTCATCGAAACCGCGGCCAAGTCCGCCGATGACGCGGGAATATCAACGCATCTCGAAGAGATGCGCCTCTATCTCGAGCGGGTGAGCGTGGTTTACCCATGAGCGGGAACCTCAAGCCCCTGATTGTGAGCGTCGAGGACGACGACAGCATGCGGATTCTCATCGAGCGCATCCTCGCCAACGGGGGCTACGACGTGCGCCCTTTCCCCGACGGCAAGTCGGCGCTCGAATGGCTGAAGACGGGCCGTCCCGACCTGATCCTGACCGACGTGATGATGCCGGGGAGCACGGGCTACGAGTTCTGCGCCCAGCTCCAGGCCGATCCCGAGCTGGCGCTGATCCCCGTGATCTTCCTGACCGCGCTCGATTCCGCGCAGGACAAGGCGCAGGCGCTGGCCGCGGGAGCCGTGGACTACCTGACCAAGCCCCTCAACAAGAAGACCTTGCTCGAGGTCGTCGCCAAGCACGCCCGGACGAAGGGGCAGTGGGCGGGGCTCAAGGAAGGCCTCGTCGCCGCCGCCTGGGCGCCCCGCGAGGAGGAGCGCTCCAGGTTCGCGACCACCGAACTCGCGGCCGCGGCCGCGGGACTGACCTATCTCGCCCACATCAACCCCGAGACGATCCAGCTCGGCGTGCTGCCGGTCCCCTTCTGCCGCTCGAACCGCGTGATCGCGATCGCCGACGCGGGGGGCCCCGCCTTCGTCGTGTGCAACCCGTTCAACCGCGAGCTGTTCAGCCTGCTCGGCCGCTACGCCGTCGAAGGCGCCGCGCCGCGCATACTGGTCACCGAGCCGGCGAACATCACGATGCTGCTCAAGCGGCCCGACAAGGAAGGCATCAAGGCCCGCCTGGACTCGGATCTGGAGAAGGTGTCGATCCCGGAAATCGCGGCCAACATCCTCGACACCGCCGTGTTCGAGCGCGCCAGCGACATCCACATCGAGCCGAAGAGCGACCAGACCGTCGTGCGCTTCCGCATCGACGGCGACATGCGCGAGATCTACAGCCTGAAGCCGCAGACGGGCCTCCAGCTGATCACCCGCTTCAAGGCGCAGGGCAAGCTCGACATCGCCGAGCGGCGCAAGCCCCAGGACGGCTCGATGGAGCTCGAGATCGACGGCCGCGCGTTCATCCTGCGCCTCGCCACGACCTGCACGCCCGCGGGCGAGAGCCTGATCCTGCGCCTGCTCGAGCCCTGGGCCAAGCCGAAGCCGCTCGAGGAGCTCGGCATGTCCAAGGCCCAGGTCCAGCACATGGTCGACTTCGCCCACCGCAACCACGGGCTGATCGTCATCGCGGGACCGACGGGCTCGGGAAAGACGACGACGATCTACAGCCTGCTCCAGCACATCGACTGCAGGAAGCGCAGCCTGATCTCCGTCGAGGATCCGGTCGAGTACCGCATCCCGAGCGCCAACCAGCAGCAGGTCGACGAGAAGGCGGGGCTGACCTTCGAGGCCCTGCTGAAGTCCTCGCTCCGCCAGGACCCCGACATCCTGTTTCTCGGGGAGATGCGCGATCCGTTCTCGGCGAAAATGGCGATCGACTTCGCGAGCACCGGCCACCTGACGATCAGCTCGGTACACACGACGAACGCGACGACGGCGATCTTCCGCCTCGAGCGCATCGGCGTCACGCGCGGGGCCATGGCCGACAGCATTTTGGGCGTGATCGCCCAGAAATTGCTGAAGCGCCTGTGCCCGCACTGCAAGAAGACGGGGCCGACGACGGACGAGGAGCGGGCCTGGTTCGCCCCGTTTACCGACGACGTCCCCCTTCATGTCGCGCGGCCCGTCGGCTGCCTCAAGTGCGGCGGCACCGGCTTCCTCGGGCGCGAGGGCATCTACGAGATCGTGAAATTCTATCCGGAGATCTCGGACATGATCCGCCGCGACGTCCCGATCTCCCAGATCCGGGATTTCGCCCGCCAGCGCGGCGACATCCTGATCACCGATCACGCCATCGAGAAGGTGCGGGGGCTTATCTTCGACGCCCGGAACGTGTACGAGAACGTGCTTCTGGAGGAATCGGAGTATAGGAAGGCCCCGAAGTCTCCCGGCCTGGAAGGCGCGGCTCCGCCCGTTGCCGCGGCGCCGGCGCCGAAGGCGCCGTCGAAATCCCCCGCCATCATCATGGACGCCCCGAAAGGCACGGCCAAGATACTGGTCGCCGAGGACGACGCCGACACGCGCTTTCTGATCCAACGCGTGCTCGAGAACCAGGGCTACGCCGTCACGACCGCCGCCGACGGCGTCGAGGCCCTCGCCCGCCTGACCGAGGGGCCCTTCGATCTCATACTGTCCGACGTCAACATGCCGAACCTCGATGGGCTCAAACTGATGGAGATCAAGGCGCAGAAGCGGATCGACACGCCCGTGATCTTCTTCACCGCCGAGGAAGAAGGCGAGGCCCAGGCGCTCGCGCTCGGAGCCGAGGACTACATCAAGAAGCCCGTCGCCAAGGACGTGATCGTCGCCCGCGTCCGGCGCGCTTTGGACCGAAAGAAGATTCGATAAGGGCTTGACAGGATGTAAAGTATTCTTTACACTTAGTAAAGAGTATTTTACATATGACCCCAAAACAGCCCCGGCTCAAAGTCTCCAACCGCCTGCGCGTTCTTCGGGCCGAAGAATCCATCACCCAAGAACAGCTCGCCGCCGACGTCGGCGTCACCCGCGTGACGATCAACTGCGTGGAGCGCGGCGAGTACCTGCCGTCCTTGGAGCTGGGCCTGCTGCTGGCCCGGCGCTTCGGCCGAACGGTCGAGGAGGTTTTCATCGTGGAGGAAAAATCAAAATGAGAAAATTCCTGCTCGGATTACACAAGGCCGTCATGACCTACGCGGCGTGGGGCTGGCCGCTCGTGGCGATCGACGCCGCGCTGGAGATGCTGGCCGGCTCGCCCCAGGGGGCCTGGCGCTCCGCCCTCAACTCCTTCTCATTCGCCTGGATACTCTGCGCGCCCGTGGCACCCATCACCTGGCTGCTGGACCGGGAGCGCCGGGAACGGGCGATGGCGAAGCTGTGCGGCCTGCGCGAGGGCGACGAGCGCGAGCGCACCGTCACCGGCGAGGCCGCGCGCGCGACCCTGCTGCTCTCCATGTCCCTGCAGGCCGTCCTGCTCGTCATGTGCCTGATCAGCGTGCATCTATCCTGGAACCCGCTCGTCCCCAAGAACGAGAAGCACGGCGTCCTCTCCGTGGGGCTGGGTTTCAGCACCTCCCGGCATCTCGACCCCTTCGGGCTTCCATCCAAGGGCCGCGAGGAGCCGGAAACGCTCCCGCTCGGCGCCCCCGCCCCGAAGCCGAGCGCCCTGGAATTGGGCGGCTACCTGCTCTCGCCGTCGATATTCCCGATATTGGCCCTGCTGATCCTGATCCAGATCGCGGCCTTCAAGGCGTTCGCCTTGAGACGCTATGAAGGCAGCGAAGCTTAGCCTCATCATCCTCATGTCCGCCGCGGCGACGGCCGCGGCGGCGGAGCCGCGCGCCGCGCTGTTCTGCGGGACCGGCAAGCTCGACCTGTCGTGCCCGTCCTTCGGCGCCGCTCCGCGGCCGAAAGCCCCCCTCGTCGGCTTCGAGCCTCTGGATCCGAGGAACGCCCGACAGGCTTACGTGGTCCGCTTCGGCGAAGGGAAAAGGAAGAACGCCGAGCCGCGCTGGACCGTCCAGCTCGGGAGCGCCGTCCGCCAGGCGCTGTTCTGGGCCGCCGTCGCCTCCGTGCTCCTCTAGAAATAACTACAATTGACCCGTGAGCCACCGGCATATCTGCGTTCACGGTCACTTTTACCAGCCCCCGCGGGAGAACCCGTGGACCGGATCGGTGGACCGCGAGGCCTCGGCGGCGCCGTTCCACGATTGGAACGCGCGCATCGCCGAGGAATGCTACGGCCCGATCACGCTGGGCATCCGCGGCGGCTGCGACGGCCGGACGATCGCCTACGAGGAGACGCTCAAGCGCCTCTCCTATGATTTCGGCCCGACCTTGCTGTCCTGGCTCGAGCGCGAGCGCCCGTCCATCCTGAACCGGGTCCTGGCCGCCGACGCCGCCACCCAGACCGCGATCGCCCAGCCCTACTTCCACAACATATTGCCGCTCGAGTCGCGCCGCGACAAGGAGACCTTGGTGCGCTGGGGCTTGGCCGAGTTCCGCCATCGCTTCGGCCGCGCGGCGAAGGGAATGTGGCTCCCGGAAACCGCGGTCGACGTCGAAACGCTCGAGGTCCTCGCGGGCGAGGGCGTCGAGTTCACCCTACTCGACCCCAAGCAGGGCGAGGCCGTCAGGAACATAGGCTCCGACTCCTGGGTGAAGCTCGACGCCGAGCACATCGACCCGAAGATGCCCTACCTGTGGGTCTCGCCGGCCGACCCCTCGAAGAAGCTCGTGATTTTCTTCTACCATCACCGCCTGTCCGCCGGCGTCGTCACCGGCGAGACGACGGCCAGCGCCGAGCATTTCGCCGACGCGGTGCGCGCGCGCCTGATGCCCGGCGACGCGGCCCAGCTCGTCCACGTCGCCTCCGACGGCGAGTTCTACGGCCATCATCACCCGGGCGCCGAGCGCGTGCTCGCGCTGGCGCTCGACCTCCTCGAGGCCGACGGAATCCCGTCGATCGATCCCGCCCGCTTCCTGGCGCTTTTCCCCCCGCCGCACGAGGTCCGCATACGGGAGAACACCGCCTGGAGCTGCGAGCACGGCCTCGGCCGCTGGGAGAAGGACTGCGGCTGCCGCTCCAAACACCTGGCCGACTGGAACCAGGACTGGCGCGCGGGGATGCGCGACGCCCTCGACAAATTGGCGCACCGCCTCGACGCGTTTTACGAGGACGACGCCTCGCGCTTCTTCGAGGACCCTTGGAAGGTCCGCGACGAGTCGGTCGCCCTGTGGCTGGCGCCCGGCGACGAGCGCGCCTCGGCCTTTCTGAAGGCCCGCGCCAAGCGCCCGCTCCTCGCCGACGAGGAGAAGCGCGCGCTCGAGCTGCTCCTGATGCAGCGCGAGCGCCTGGCCATGTTCACGAGCTGCGGCTGGTTCTTCGACGACATCTCCGGCGTCGAGGCCGTGCTGTGCCTCACGCGCGCGGCCCGGGCGCTCGACCTGGCGAAGCTGATGGGCGAGGACGCGGAGGAGGGCTTCGTCGAGCGCCTGGGCGCCTGCCGCTCGAACCTGCCGCGCTTCGAGAACGGCGCCAAGGTCTGGAGGACCATGGTGGCCTCGGCGCGCGTCGGCCTCGAGCGCGCCGCGGCGCACGCGGCCCTGCTCGACCATCTGGGCCTGCCCGCGCCCGAGCCCCGCCTGCTGAGCTGGAAGATCGGCCCCGCGTTCCGTTCGGGCAAGGCGGGCCTCGCGGGCCGCGAACGGACCTTGTCGATAAGGACCGTCCTCGCCTCCCGCCTCGAGACCCGCGAGAACGCCGAGTTTTATGTCGTCGTGCATCGCGCCGACCGCCTCGATTTCGCCTGCTGGCTCGCCCCGCGAAGGGAGGTCCTCGATCCCGTCTTGATCGGAGACCAGTTCCTGCGCCTGGCCGACGACGAGTTCCGCGCGGCGATGGACGAGCGCTTCGGCGCCGCGAGCTTCGGGCTCGACGCGGTGCTCAACGACGAGCGCTCCGAGGTCGTCAAGGCGTTGGCGGCCTCCGGCGCGCTCGGCGCCTCCCGAGCCGCCTTCCTGAAACGCTGGGTCGAGGTCATATCGGCGATGCGCCGCGGCGGGAAGGAAGACGACGCCGTGCTCCAGCTGCTGTCCGAGTCGGCGGTGCACGCGTTCAACGCGTCCGAGCTGCCCTGGGCCTCGGAGCTCGAGGACCGGCTGCACCGTCACATGGAGGCCGTCGTCGCGGCGCCGAGCGACGGCGCGCGGGTATCGAGCGCCCTGCGCTGGCTCGACGCGCTGTGGGACGCCGGCCTGCTCGCCGGAACCTGGCGCCTGCGCGACGCCCAGAGCCGCTGGGCCGCCGCGCTCGAAGGCCGGGGCCCGTCGGCCGCCCTCGACGCCTGCCGGGCCGTCGGCGCGCGCCTCGGCCTCGCGGAAACCTCCCCGGAGATCACCCCATGACCACGAAACTCATCCGGCTCAACGACCAGGCGGAGACGATGCGCCTCCTCGGCGAACAGGACGCGCGCCTGCGCGAGCTCGAGCGCGACTTCGGCGTCGAGATCTTCCTGCGCCAGGACGCGGAAAGCGGCGACCTGTCGCTGACCGTCAAGGGCAGCGCCCAGCGCGTCGAGAAAGCCGCGAAGCGTCTGCGGGCCGAGATAGAAGCGCTCCGCCGCCGGGCGGCCCCCGTCGACCCGCGCGGCTTCGAGCCGATCAATCTGGACGCCCCGTCGCTTCCCGAGGACGGCCTGTACCGCGCCCACAACGGCAAGGTGCTGCGCGCGCGCACGCCGAACCAGCAGAAATACTGCGACACGATCGCCGAGCACGATCTGACGTTCGGCATCGGCCCGGCCGGCACGGGGAAGACCTTCCTCGCGGTCGCAACCGCCCTGCGCGCCCTTGAATCAAGGCATGTCACGAAGATCATCCTGTCGCGCCCGATCGTCGAGGCGGGCGAGAAGCTCGGCTTCCTGCCCGGCGACCTCATGGAGAAGGTGAACCCGTACCTGCGCCCGCTCTACGACGCGTTCATCGCCTTGCTCGGCGGCGAGCGCTTCCGCACCTGGCGGGACAACGACGTCATCGAGATCGTGCCGCTCGCCTACATGCGCGGCCGCACCTTCGAGGACGCGTTCTTGATCCTCGACGAGGCGCAGAACACCACGCCCGAGCAGATGAAGATGTTCCTCACGCGCATGGGCACGGGCTCCAAGGCCGTCGTCACCGGCGACACGACGCAGACCGACCTCGGCGCGCGCGCGACCTCGGGCCTCGTGCGCGTCCTCGAGATCCTCAAGGGCGTCGAAGGCATGGCCGTGGTGCGCATGGCCGAGGCCGACGTGTCCCGCCATCCGATCGTCAAGAAGATCATCCGCGCCTACGACAAATGGGACGAGAAAACATCATGAAGATCATCATCGCGGGAATGGCCGCCTTGCCGGCGTCGGCCCGGCGCGCGGCGCTGTACCAGAAGGCGGTTCGTCTGGCCTTCGCCACGTCGAAGAAAACGGCCGGCCTCGAAGGCGAGGCCAACGTCGTCTTCCTCGAGCGCGCGGCGATGCTGCGGATGAACCGGCATTACCTCGGGCACGACTACGACACGGACGTCATCGCCTTCAAGCATGAGGCGGTCCCGGGATTAAAAGGTCCCGAAACCCCGATCGGCGACGTTTTCATCTCGGCGTGGATGGCGCGGCGGCAGGCGGGCGCGCTCGGCCATTCCGTCGCCGTCGAGGCCGCGACCCTCGCCGTCCACGGCGCCCTGCACCTGCTCGGCCACGACGATCAGCGGCCCGCCGCGAAAGCCCGCATGTTCAAGGTTCAGGACCGGATCGTCGCCTCCCTGCGTGCCTAAAGCCAAGGCCGAGCCTGAACACGGCCTCGCGGCGCTGTGGGCGCTGGGCGCGGCGGCCTTCTGGCTCGTCCCCGACCAGAAGCTCATCCGCGCGAAGCTTCTCGCCGTGCAGGCCGTCGTCCTGATCGCCGGAGGCGTCTTGGTTTATCGCCGCGCGCGGCGCGGCGCCCCGGGCCTGCGCTCCCCTCTCGACCTTCCCGCGGCGGCGCTCGCGGCCGCCGGCCTTTTCTTCTGGGCGCTTTCCCCCGACCTCTCCGTTTCGCAGGCCGAAGCCGCGCGGCTCCTGTTCTGCGGCCTCGCCTTCTGGACGGCCAGCCGCTCGTTCGCGCCGGCGGGCCCGGGCTCGTTCCTGACGGCCTGGTCCATGGGGGCCTCCGCCGCCGCGCTCTGGGCCGTCTTCGAAGCCGCGGCCGGCCAGCCCCGGCCTTTCGCGAGCTTCGGAAATCCGATCTTCCTCGGCACGGCCCTGGCCTCGGCCTTGCCGCTCGCTCTCACCCGGGCTCTCGAATCGAACGGAAGCAAGCGCGCGCTCTGGAGCGCGGCCGCGGCCGTCCAGGGCGCGGCGCTCCTGCTGACCTGTTCGCGCGCGGCGGTCTTCGGCCTTCTGGCCGGGCTCGGACTGTGGGCGCTGGCGCGCTTGAAGGGAAAGTCCCTCGCGCAAGCCCTGGCCGCGGGCGCCGCGCTCGCCGCCGCGGCGGCAGGGGCGTTCCGCGGCCGCGAATGGACGCACCTCCTGATCTGGCGCGACGCGCTCTCGCTGTGGCGCGCCCATCCCCTGCTCGGCTGCGGCCTCGGCCGCTTCCATCTCGAGTTTCCGGCCTTCGCCTCCGAGGCGCTGAAGGCCCGCTGGCCCGAAGGGCGCGTCGTCGTCAACTTCGCCCACAACGAGTACCTGCAGACCTTCGTCGAGACCGGCCCGCTCGGCCTGGCCGCTTTGGCCGCGGTTCCCGCCGCCGCCTGGCTGGCGCTGCGGCGCGACGACGCCGAGGAAGGGCGCCGAGACCGCGGGGCGGCCATGACGGGCGCTCTGGCCCTGTTCGCGGCCGCCTTCGTCTCGCCCGATCTGCGCTTCGGCGCGTCGGCCTTCGCGGCCTTCGCGCTGCTCGCCGCGGGAGCCCGCACGCGGGAGGGCGGCGCGGCGCCGTCCGCCCTCCCGCCGGCGAGCGCGCTGCTCGTCTTCTTCGGCCTCGCCCTCCAGCCCGCGCTCGCCGTGCGCCGCAACGCGATGGAAGCGCCGTTTCACGCCGGCGCCGACGCCGGCCTCATCCGCGAGACGGAGGACCGCCTCGCGCGTTCGCCGAACGACGCCGACGCGGCCGAGGCGCTCGGCTTCCTCAAGGCGAAGGCCTCCGATTTCGACGGGGCGCGGGCGGCGTTTCACCGCGCCGCGGAACTCGCCCCCTCCCGGCCGGGCCCGCTGAACAATCTCGGCAACCTCGCCTATCTCGCCGGCGACTTCGACGGCGCGATCGGCTGGTGGGGAAAATCGCTCGCCGCGGCGCCGGAGCAGATCGACGCGCGGCTGAACCTCGCCAAGCTCCTCTGCGAGCGCGGCCGCCTGAAGGAGTGCGCGGGCCACCTCGACGAGGTCCTGCGCCGGGACCCGGAGAACGCGAAGGCCCGGGTGTTGTATAAGAAGATGGTCGAATGATCCCAGCCCTCCTCGCCGTCTTGTTTTTCCTGGCCCCCTCCCCGGCCCGCGCGGCCGCTCGCCCCGACCCGGCCCTCGGGGTCGAGGCGCGCGCGTTCAAGCCCGGCGAGCTCATCCTCGTTGCCGTAACCGGCAACGATCCCAAGACGCCGCCCGCGGCGTCGCTGCGCGGCCGCCCGCTCGATTTCTTCCCGGGCGCCTCGACGGGGACCTGGCTCGCCTTCGCCGGCCTCGACCTCGACTATTCGACCGGCCCGGCGACGCTGGACGCCGTGATGCGCGCCCCGGGCGGGAAACCGGTCCGCAAGTCCGAGACCTTGAACGTCGTGGACGCGGGCTTTCCCATCGTCGAGCTCAAGGTCGATCAGAAATTCGTCACGCCCGACAAAAACGACTCCGAGCGCGCCGAGGCCGAGGCAGCGAAGCTCCACAAGCTGTTCTCCAAGACGGAGCCGAAGCGCCTATTCGAAGGAGCCTTCTCCTCGCCGATCCCGGGCGCTTCGACCGGCCGCTTGGGCGAGCGGCGGGTGTTCAACGGCCAGCCGCGCGCGCCGCACTCGGGCATGGACCTCAAGGCCAAGAAGGGCCAGCCGGTGCGCGCCCCCGCCGCCGGGAAGGTCCTTCTCGCCGACCCCCTGTTCTTCGCGGGCAAGACCATCATCCTCGACCACGGCCTGGGCCTGACCACGCAGTACGCCCACCTCTCGAAGTTCCTGGTCAAGCCCGGCGACATGGTGAAGAAGGGCCAGATCATCGGCAAGGTCGGCGCCACCGGCCGCGTCACCGGCCCGCACCTGCACTGGGCCCTGAAATTAAGGAACGCCCGCCTCGACCCTTACTCGCTCGTCTTCCTGGATCTCGACGCGAAGCTCAAGGCTCGGCCCGAGAACCCTCTCGTGAGATCGTCCTTCTGCGGTCTGCCGGACCTGCCGCCGGCGACGGCCTGGGGCAAGGCCTCCGGCGGCCTGCGCGCCCGCGCGCGCGCGGCCAAGGCCTCCTATGCGCCGGGCGAGGGCGTCACCTTGCTCGTCGAGATCCAAAACAGGGGCAAGAAGGCCGCGTTCGTGGACTTCGTGCGCGACGCCGCGCTGCGCCCGCTCGTGCTGGGCATCGGCGAAGGCCCGCGCCCCTACGATTCGCTCGCGTCCTCGCGGACCGCGTCGGGCTCGCTCACCGAGCAGGTCAAGATCCCCAAGGGCAAGACGCTGTGCTTCGAGCAGAACCAAAACGCCGAGGGGCCGCTGCTGGCGCTCGGAACCACGACCTACGCCCTGTCCTACGGCACCGAGCATCTGTACCCGTCGACCGGGACCGTGCGCGCCGGCCTCTGGCGCGGCCGCCTCGCGATCCCTCCCGCGGCCGTCGTCGTGTCGACCGTTACGCAGTAGTCATTCGCATCAGCGGCAATGCGGGCTGGAAACTCCTGCTTCACAGCGCCGGCTCAGCCGGGGATGGCGAGGCTGGCGCTCTTGATGTCCTGCGTCTTCCTGGCTCCGACCGCGCGCAGGGCCGCATCCTCGGAGAGGCGCTTGATCCAGCCGAAGACGCTGAAGTCTACCGGCTCCGTGGAGCGCAGAGGCCCGCAGGAGGCCAGGACCTTCCGTGCAATGCTGCGGCGCTCCGAGGCCGCGAGGCCGTCCACCGCCGCCTGAAACGGCTCGGAGATCCAGCGAGCCACGACGGAGGCGGCCGCCTGCTGGACCGTCCTGCGCACGACGCCGGCGTCCGGCGGAGGAGGCGGCACGCTCAGCTTCGAGGCCGCCAGCCGCCCCGGCTTCAGCCGGCCCAGGTCGTCGTAGTCGCGGATGCTCGTGCCCGGCGTGAAGGCGTCCGCGGAGGGGCGAGTCCCTCCCAAGTACCCGGCGATGGACTGCGCCGCGGAGGCGGCTTTGGCGCTCGAGACGGCGGAAGCGGTCATCGCCGCGTTGACGTAGCGCTGGGCGTCGGCCGGGTGCGTCGGATCATGCTCGTCGATCTCGTCGACGGACTGGCAGCCGAAGCGGCTGGAGCGGCCGAGAGTGAAGGTGTCGGGGGCGTAGCCCGCACGGGCGAGGAGTTCCTGGCCGATCGCGTCCGCGTGGGCTTCGCGCTTGCGGCTGCGCAGCTGATACTCCTTATACTCCTCGGACGACTCGTAGCTCCGATCCTTGTAGAGCCCCCCGTGCCGTTTCTTGAAATACAGGTTGATGGGCTCGTTCATCCAGGAGAGGAGGCCGTCCCTCTCCTGGACGGCATGGCCGATCTCGTGCGCCAGCGTCGCCAGGCGCGCCTCGCGCTTCAGGTCCGCCCGCAGGTAAGCCCGCGTCACGCGGATGAAGCCTTGGGTGTAGTAGGCGTTGACCTCGCCGCCGTCGTAATCGACCTGGAAGTCCAGACTCCCGGCCTCGATCCCCGCGGCCGCGCGGAGCTTGCTGAAGTCCGGCTCGAGCGAAACGGCCAGGAGGCATTCGGAGGAGCCGGCGTCGAAGGGAAGATCGCGCGGCTGCAGGTCCGCGCGCATGCGGATCGGGCATTCCGCGGCGGATGCGGACGGCGTCCAAAGACCGACGGCCAGAACGAGGGCGACGAAGCAGGAATTTCCAGCGTGCATTCCGCCTGAAAGCAGCCGCATCCGAACAGCGTAACCCCCCTTCCCCGCCCGCGCAAGAGCCCGCCCTTCGACCCGAAGGCTCGATTTCCGTCAGTCCGCGATGAGTATAGGCCGCCCGGGCCCGTTATGCCAGGTGCTTGGAAACATCGTCACGGGGGATCGAATGAAGAGTGATGAAAAAAACAGGAATTTGCAGCGCGCCTTCCGCCTAAGACCGGCCTCGCGCGGCGCGAGGCCGTCTACGCGCGGTCTTCGTCGATCACGAACAGAGGACGGCGCTTGACTTCGTCGAGCGCGCGCCAGGCGTACTCGCCCAGCACCCCCAGCACGAGAAACTGGCCGCCTCCGAGCACGAGCGTCACGACCATCAGGGCCGTCCACCCGGGGATGTCGATCCCCCGCGTCAGCTTCATGGCGATCAGGAGCGCCGCGTAGGAGAATCCGCCGACGGCGACGCCCAGGCCCAGGATCTGCACGATGCGAATGGGAAAATAGGAGAAGGCCAGGACGGAATCGATGGAGTATTTGAACTTCTTGCGGAAGGTCCACATGCTGCGGCCTTTGGCGCGGCGGCGGCGATCGTATTGGATGACCTTGCGGTCGAAGCCAAGCCAAAGAATCAAGCCCATCAAGGTCGTATTCTTCTCCGCCGCCGCGACAAGCGCGTCGACCACCTGCCGGTCGACCAGGACGAAGTCGAACCCTCCACGCGGCATGTCCGGAAATACGAAGGCCCGCAGGACGAGGTAGTACAGCCGCGAAAAGGCGCCGGACAGCCATCCGTCATCGCGGCCTCGCCTCGCGGCCAGGACGACCTTCGTGCCCTTGCGCCAAAGGTCGACCATCTCCGGAATCAGTTCGGGCGGGTCCTGAAGGTCCGCGGAGATCAGGACCGCCGCCCGGCCGGTGGCCTTCGACAGCCCGGCGACGCATGCCGTGAAGGATCCGAAGTTGCGCGAAAGGCGCAGCACGCGCGTATTGGGCCGGCGGCCGGCGTACTCCTTGAGCAGATTCCAGGAGCCGTCCGTCGAACGGTCGTCGACAAAGACGAACTCGGCGGCGGGACCAGCCGCGCTCTCCAGAGCCGGAAAAAGGTCAGGAAGATTGAGGGCGTTATTGAAGACGGGGACGACCACGCTGAGGTCGTTCATCGGGCCTTCGGGGCCCCGGGAGGGCGGCCGGGATGCCTGCAGGATTTCGCGACGCGGGCGACGGTCTCGCCGCAGAAGCAGACCCAGGCGACGCGCCGGGCCGGGCTGCCGAGCACGAGAGCGTGGGGTTCGACGTCCTTCGTCACGACCGCGCCCATGCCGACCATCGCCCACTCTCCGACGGTCACGCCGGGTCCGATCACGGCCGCCGCGCCCAGCGAGGCTCCGCGACGGATCAGCGTGCGGGGATGCGCGACAGGGCGCTTGCTGCGCGGACGGGAGTCGTTCGTAAAGACGACGTTGGGCCCGACGAAAACATCGTCCTCGATCGTGATCCCGTCCCACATGAATACCCCGCACTTGACGGTCACGCGGTCTCCGATCCTCACCCCGTTTTCAACGAAGACGTGCGAGTTGAGGTTGCAGTCGGCTCCGATCTTAACCCCGGGAAGCACGTGGGTGAATTCCCATATCTTGGTGCGCGCGCCGACGTCTTTCGTGTCCACGATGGCTCGTGGGTCGATGTAGGGCGCGTCGATGTGACGGGTGGACATCGCGCAACGATACCGCATTGGCGGCCTCCTCGACAACATGATGCCGGCGTCGATTGCTATAATCCCGCGGTGACGGATTCCCTCACTCGCGCGCTGAGCCTGCTGGCCTGCCCTCTGTGCCGCGGACCTCTCGAACTGATCCCATTGACGCGGGCGGATGCGGTCGCGCGCTGCTCGGGCTGCTCCAGCTGGTATCGCGTCGAGGGCGGAGTGCCGGAGCTCCTGCCCGCGCGGCTCCAGGATCGCGCGCGCCGCGACGCCTTCCGCCGGCTCCACGAAGGGGAGTGGCAAGGGTGGGCCGAGGGGAGAGAGGACGCCTCCCGCCCCGACGACGCCCACAAGCTCGAGCAGAAGAGCTTCTACGACGAGGACGCGCTGGTTTACGAAAGCAGCATGCTGAAGCTTCCGTTCTGGCGCGCGTTCGATCGCCTGTTCCGAGAATACGTCCTCGCCGAAGCGGGCGGCACCCTCGCCGAGATCGGCTGCGGCACCGGACGGATTTCCCTGCCTTGCCGCGGGAGTTTCGACGCCGTCGTGGGGCTCGACATTTCGGAGGCCATGGTTCGGACCGGCGTGAAAAAACGAGACGCCCTCGGCGACGCCGCGCACATCGTCTACACCGTCGCCGACGCCGAGAACATTCCTCTGCGCGACGCCAGCGTGGACGCGGTGGTGCTGTCCGGGATACTCCACCATGTCGAGAATCCCGGCCGCGTCCTGGCCGAATCGCTCCGCGTCCTCAAGCCCGGAGGCCGGTTCTGGGGCCTGGAGAACAATCGCAGCGCCTTCAGGCCCATCTTCGACATGCTGATGGCGGTGTCTCGCGCCTGGAACGAGAAGGCTCACGAGGACAATTTCATCATGTCGGCCAGCCAGGTCCGCGACTGGATTCACGCCGCGGGGGCCGATCCGGCTTCCGTCGAAGCGTGGACCTCGGTGTTCCTCCCGCCGCACGCGTTCAACATGCTGGACGAGGAGACCGCCTACCGCCTCCTCAAGGCCACCGATTCATCGGCAAGACGCGTCCCCTGGCTGAGCGCTCAGGGGGGGCTGCTAGTCTTCAAGGGCCGGAAGCCCGAGTAGCCGTCGGATCGGCGGGGTCCCCGCGGAAATCGGCCAGCGGCCCCAGAGTGCCCCCCGCCATATCCAGAAGATAGAGCCCCGGGCGCGGCATCGTGCGTCCGTTCGGCCGCACGACCTTTCCGGCTTCGAAGCGGGTGTCGGGGCGGACGACATCGGCGTCTAGCGCGAGGCCGGTCCACAATGCAAGCGCCGCAGAGATATCCCAGTGAGCGTCGAACACCGGGGCCTTTCCGGCGACATAGCGTTCCGGCAGCCGGAGCAGAAGTCCGGATGCGTCCTTCAGGCGCGGCGCTCCGGCGATCAGCGCCTCCTTGACCGCCAGCTGCCGGCGATAGGACTCGGCCCATATTCCGGCGAAGTTCGCATGAGCCAGAAGGGCGGCTCCGGCCGCCACGGCCAGCGCCGCGCCCATTTTGCGCTCAAGGCCGCTCAGCCCCGAGAGCACGGCGACGATACCCACGGCCGGCAGCAGATTCAGGCGATTCATGTGATCGAGGGGGCCCGGGGAATACGACGAGAATACGAGCGGCAGGTAGCCCAACGCGATGAACGCCCCCCCCCAAACGATCAGGCGCGGCGAGAATTCGTCTCCTTCCGCCCGCCCGCGTCGCGAGGCCCACACCAGGGCGACGGCGGACAAAGCGAGCGCGGGTTGAGAGACGATCGTGCGCGCGGCCGCCTTCACCGAGAATGCCAGCAGCCTCGGCCCCGCGTTCGCGTTGGCGCCCGCCAGATAGACCCAGGCTCCGTGAGCCAAGCTCATGGACATTTCCTTGTTGTGGGGGATGGAGAACAGCCAAGGGACGAGGAGCCGTTGGTAGGAGGCGCAGGCGATGGCCGCCGCCGCCGCCCAGTAAAATCCGCTGGCGCGCCGCGCTTTTTCCTCGCCTTCGGCGGGAACGACAAGCCACATGGGGAAGAGAAGGACAGGCTGATCGTAAAGCCCCAGCGCGCCGATCAGGCACGCCGCCGATCCCGCCCGCCTCCAGGCGCCGCCGAGACGGACGAAATTCCAATGGAGGTTCAAGGCGGTCAGCGTCAGAGCCGCCGAGGCCGCGCAGACCGACGCGATGGGCCAGAAAGCCGTGGCGTCCTTCGCCGGCCACCCGAGGAGGAGGAACGCGGCGGTCAGAGACACCGCCCTCCCCTTGCCCTGCTTCATCAGGAGGCTCATGAACGACCCCGCGAGCGCGACCTGGAGGGCGAGAGCGACGCACTGCCAACCGAGAGGCGCGACGCCGAACGCGGTATCCAGGAATGCGAAATAGGGGATCTCCGCCGGGCGGAAGACGATCGCGGAGGAACTGGAGACCAGCGCCGACATTCTCCCCTTCATCGAAGTTTCGGGCGCCATGTGATGGAGAAGCACCCAGTCGTCATGAGCGAAACCCAGGCTGAACAGGGTCCTCCCGCCGTAGGCGATCACGCCGGCGGCCGCGAGGAAAATCCAGTCCCGCGCGCTTATCCGGGAAAGCGATGCCGCCGAGCCTTGTCGCATGTCCCAGTATATGAAATGGATGCGCAAGTCTCCGGCCGGCATCCTAAGGAGGCGGCCCCGCGTTTCGCCCTCGGCCTCGACTGAGCGAAAAGCTATAATCCTCGCGTGAAGACCGAACACATCCCCTTCGCCGAGATCGAGAAGAAGTGGCAGGACAAATGGGAAGCCGAAGGGGTTTTCCGCGCGCCGAAAGTCCCTCGCCCGGGCAAGAAGTTCTACTGCCTCGACATGTTCCCCTACCCCTCGGCGGCCGGCCTCCACGTCGGCCACCCCGAAGGCTACACCGCCACCGACATCCTGTGCCGCTACAAGCGCATGAGGGATTTCGACGTCCTCCACCCGATGGGCTGGGACGCGTTCGGGCTGCCCGCCGAGAACTTCGCGATCGCGACGGGCACGCACCCCGCGAAGATCACCAAAGAGAACGTCGACAACTTCCGGCGGCAGATCAAGTCGCTGGGCTTCTCGTACGACTGGGACCGGGAGGTCGACACGACGGACCCGGGCTACTACCGCTGGACGCAGTGGATCTTCCTGCAGCTCTACAAGAAGGGGCTGGCGTACGAATCCACCGCCCCGATCAACTGGTGCCCGAAGGATCAGACCGGCCTCGCGAACGAGGAAGTGTTCAACGGCGCGTGCGAGCGCTGCGGAACCAAGGTCGAGCGCAAGAACATCCGCCAGTGGGTCCTGAAGATCACGGCGTACGCCGACCGCCTCGAGTCCGACCTCGCCGGCCTCGATTGGCCCGAGTCGACGATTTCGATGCAGCGGCACTGGGTCGGCCGCTCCGAGGGCGCCGAAGTCGCGTTCAAGTCCGAGGGCGGCGACGAGATCAAGGTCTTCACCACCCGCCCGGACACGCTGTTCGGGGCCACCTACATGGTTCTCGCCCCCGAGCATCCGCTCGTCGACAAGCTCACGTCGCCCGCTCAAAAGGCGGCCGTGAAGGCTTACGCCGAGGCGGCCAACAATAAATCCGACCTCGAGAGAACGGAGCTTCAGAAGGACAAGACCGGCGTTCCGACCGGCGGCTTCGCGATCAACCCCGTCAACGGCAAGAAGATTCCCGTCTACATCGCCGATTACGTCCTGGGCTCCTACGGCACGGGCGCGATCATGGCGGTGCCCGCGCACGATGAGCGCGACCACGAGTTCGCCGTCAAATACCATCTCCCGATCACGACCGTCGTCGAAGGCGCCGCCGAGGAAGGCAAGGTCTTCACGGGCGAAGGAACGGCGACGAATTCGGATTTCCTAAACGGCCTTCCTACGCGCGAAGCCAAGAAAAAGATCATCGTTTGGCTTAACGAGAAGGGCCTCGGTGCCAAGCGGGTCAACTACAAGCTCCGCGACTGGCTTTTTTCGCGGCAACGATATTGGGGAGAGCCCATACCGCTAGTCCACTGCGCGAAGTGCGGAGTGGTGCCCGTGCCTGAATCGCAGCTGCCGCTGCGGTTGCCCGAAGTGGCCGACTTCAAGCCGACCGGGACCGGGGAATCGCCTTTGGCGAACGTATTGGACTGGGTCAACACCAAGTGTCCGACCTGCTCGGGGCCCGCCAAGCGCGAGACCAACACCATGCCGCAATGGGCCGGCTCGTGCTGGTATTACCTGCGCTACATCGATCCGAAGAATGCCTCCGCCGCCTGGGACAAAGATCTCGAGAAGGCCTGGGGGCCGGTCGATTGCTACGTCGGCGGCGCCGAACACGCGGTCCTCCATCTGCTGTACGCCCGCTTCTGGCACAAGGTCCTCTTCGATCTCGGCTTCGTCTCGACCAAGGAGCCTTTCCAGAAGCTCCGGCATCAAGGCATGATCCTTTCGTACTCGAATCGCGACGAGAAAGGGAACTATCACCCCTACGAGGACGTCGAATACGACGAGAAGGGGCAGGCCAAGCTCGCCGCCACCGGCGAAATTCTCGCCTCTCAAGTCGAGAAGATGTCCAAGTCCAAGAAGAACGTGGTCAACCCGGACACCGTGCTCAAGCGCTACGGCGCGGACGCGTTCCGGCTCTACGAGATGTTCATGGGCCCCTTCGAGCAGGCCAAGCCCTGGGACATGCGCAGCATCGAAGGCGTCTACCGCTTCCTGCGCCGGGCCTTCATCCTGATCAACGATCTGGAAGCCGCTCCCGCCGGAGGCGAGGGCCTCGTCGCGCTTCGCCATCGCACGATCAAGAAGGTCGGCGAGGACATCGAGACGTTCGGATTCAACACGGGCATCTCTTCGCTGATGATTTATCTGAACGCGATCCAGGACGAGAAGGTCCCCTCGAAGATCGATCTCGACGCCTTCCTGATTCTGCTCAATCCGTTCGCCCCCCACCTGACCGAGGAGCTGTGGGAAAAGCTCGGCAACAATGGCCTGCTGTGCCGTCAGGTCTGGCCGTCCTGGGACGCCAAGCATCTCGTGGACGCGACGATCGAATACCCGGTCCAGGTCAACGGCAAGCTCCGGGCCACCTTCACGATCGCCGCCGACGCGGACGACGCCGCCGTCAAGGAAGCGGCGCTCTCCCAGGAGAAAGTGAAGGCCGCCGTCGACGGCAAGCAGATCGTGAAGATCATTCTCATCCCCAAAAAGCTCGTCAACCTGGTGGTCAAATGAACAAGAGAATCCTCCCCCTTGCCCTGATCGCGCTGGCCGCCGCGTGCGGCACCGACATCGCCTACAAGCCCACGCCCCAGCTCATCCCGCAGCACGTCCAGCGCCTGGCCCTGCGCCCGATCGTCAACAAGACCCAGCAGTTCGGCCTCGAGGACAAGCTGATGCTGCGCGTGCGCGACGAGTTCCTGCGCGACGGCCGCTATCCCCTGGTCCCCGAGCCCGAGTCCCAGGGCATCGTATGGATCACGATCTCGCGCTACATCCTGACCGCCGTGCAGTACGACTCGACCCAGGCCGCGACGGCCTACAAGCTGCGCATCCTCGTCGACCTCCAGTTCGTCGACAAGAGCACGAACCAGATTCTCTGGGAGGAGAAGAACCTCGAGGGCATCCTGTCCTTCCCCGCTCAAACCCTCCGAGGGGGGTTGACTGAAGAACAGGCGCGCGAGCAGATCTGGGACATCCTGGCCCGCAACATCGTCAAGCGCGTCGTCGACGGCTTCGGCTCGATCACGGGCACGTCCGAGCGGCGCATCACCGGCGACGCCCCCTCGACTCAGCCCGCCGCCAAGCCCGAAGAGCCGCTCAAGCCCGTCATCTCAAACTCGTACTGAGGCGATGGAGCTCAAGCCCGACGACCTCGCCGCGGAGTGGAAGGCCGGCAAGTTCCGGCCGGTCTACTACCTGTTCGGCGAGGAGTCCGCTTCAAAAGCGGACTCGGTCCTGAAGCTCAAGGCGCTGTTCAAGCCCGACGACTTCAATTTTCGCGAGTTCTCCGGCGATCCGAACGCCGAGCATGCCGCGATCGTCAGCGAGGCTCTGACCTTGCCCGTGTTCGCGGACAAGCGGCTCGTGATCGTGCGCAGCCCGAAGATCCTCGCCGAGGCGCGCGCGGCCTTCGCCGAGTACCTGCGCGCCCCCTCGGCCACGACGACGCTCGTGCTCCAGTCGGAGGACCGCCGCCCGGACAAGAAGGACGCGCTCGCCGCCGCGGCCGCGGC
>JAQTNG010000015.1 GCA_028714015.1 Elusimicrobiota bacterium
GCCGGAAGCCCGGCCTGCGGCGCCCACTTCGCGAGCAAGGTCGTGTCGAGGCCCGAGGTCTTGAACTTGAAGTCGGCGTCGACGAGGCGCGCGCCCGCGCTCCCGGGCGCGGCCGCGCGCGCGGTGCCCTTGATTTCGAGCAAGGTCTTGCCCGCCGCCGACAGCTCCCCGTCGAGCGCCGCTTCGGTCGCGTCGAGGCCGGAGATCTTCCCCTTGGCGGTCAGCTTGAGGCCGTCGGCTTCGGCGCTCAGGCGCTTGAACTCGAGCTTGAACTTGTCGCGCGCGCCGCGCGCGAGATCGACCGTGCCGGCGAACGCGAGGGCGGCGTCGACGGGGCGCTCCCCCGCCTTGCCCTTGGCGCGCAGGGAGACGTCGAGATCGAAAGGCTCGGAAAGGCTGAAGCCGTCGAGCTTCAGGGCGAGGCCGCTCACGGCCCAGGCCGCGCCTGCGGCCGCGTCGCGATAGTCGACCTCGCCGCGAGAGACGCTGAGGCTGCGCACGTTGAAATCGGCGGACGGAGCCTGATCCGTCGGCTTCGCCGCGGCCGCGCCGGCCGGAGCGGAGGACGCCAAGGTGTCGTAGTTGAAGGACCCGTCGGCGTTCCTGACGACGCGGACCTTGAGCCCTTCGGCCGAGGCCGAGGCGATGACGAGCTTCCGGCGCAGAAGGGCCTTCCAGCTCGGGCGCAGGCTGAAGGTCTCGACGCTGAGGAAGGTCCCGGCGGCGAAGTCCGGGCGCTCCGAGATCGCCAGGCCTTGAAGGTGAAGGCCGGTCAGGCCCGCGTCGATGCGCGTCAGGCGCACCTCCCGGCCGAGCTGCTTGCGGGCCGCGTCGATGGCGTAGGCGCGCGCCTTCGGCTCGGGGAAGAACGCCTTGAGCGCCACGAGGGCCGCCCCCGCGCTGAGGACGGCGACGAGGACGAGGATGCCGGAAATCTTGAGCCAGAGTCGAGCGCGTGCCATGCGCCGATTTTATCACACTCGCGCGCCGACTGCGTTGAGGTTATGTCATGAGGCTGGAGACGCGAGCGTGCGCGAAGTCGCCTTGACAACCCTCCCCCACCCGGACATAATCCTGTCATGCGCCATCTCCTCGTCGCCGCCGCGTTGACCGCCGCCGTCGTCCCCTCGGCGCGAGCCGAATCCGCCTCGTTCTCCTCTTTATTCAAGCGCGTCTCCAGCTACCTGAACGCCCCCGCCGTGAAGAGGTCCCCGCGCCGCGCCGCGGTCGCCGCCGTGCGCGGCGGCATACCCACCGATCAAGGCGAGGACCTCGACCTGCGCCTGCTCGACCGCGCGCGAGCCCTGCGCGAGGCGCTCAAGCGTCCCGACGCCTCCGCCCGCGACGAGGCGGCGCTGCGGCCCATCTACGAGGCGCTCGCCGCCTCCCAGTTCGTCCAGGCGCTGTCGATCGTCGGCGCTCCCGAGGCCCGCGGCGAGGCCGCCGCGGCGCTCGAGTCCTGGGCCAAGGAGCCCCGCAAGCCCGGCCTGCCCGCCGGCGTGATCTCCCTGCTCACCGGTCCCGCCGCGCGCATCGACGACAAGGAGCTGGTGAAAGCCGGCTGGGGCCGCCACGCGCGCCTGCTGGCGCCCGCGGGCGCCGCCGCGCGTCCCGCCGCGACGGGCTGGACCGCCGGCGAGGACGCGGCCAAGCTCGACGAGACCCTGAAGGGCCTCTCCGACTCCTGGCTCGGCAAGAAGCTCGAGCCGGAGCAGGAGGCGAAGGCCCACCTCCTCGCGGGCCAGGTCTACGCCGCGCTGGCCTCGGCCGACCTGAAGGGCCGCGCGCCCGCCGCGCCCGCCCTGGCCGCGACGGCCGCCGCCGTGGAAGAAGACGGCCCGGCCCCCGCCGAGGCCTCCATCCCCTTCGAGCCCAAGGCCATCTACCAGAAGGCCTCGAAATCGGTCGTCCTCATCCTCTGCGCCTCGTCCGCGGGCTCCGGCGAGCTCGGCACGGGCTCCGTCGTCGACGCCGGGCGCCGCCGCATACTGACCAACGCGCACGTCGTCATCCAGGACTCGACGCGCCGGCCCTGGAGCCGCATCAACGTCTATTTCAAGCCCGCGAAGATGACGGGCGACACCCAGCGCGACCTCGTCGAGCCCGTCGAGGGCAAGGTGATCGCCTGGGACCCCGCCCTCGACCTGGCGCTCGTCGAGGTCGCCGGCCTCCCCGCCGGGACGGGCGCGATCGCGCTCGGCCGCCCCGACTCGGTCTCGGTCGGCGACCGCGTGGCCGCCATCGGCCATCCTGAGCAGGGCGGCCTCTGGACGCTCACGACGGGCGTCATCTCCACCGTCCTGGCGGACCTGGGCGGGGTCAAAGGCAAGAACGCCTTCCAGACCGACACGAGCATCAACCGCGGCAACTCCGGCGGCCCGCTGCTCGACTCCTCCGGCCGGCTCGTCGGCGTGAACACCTCGATGTCGCGCAAGGCGGCCGACGGCCTCGCGATCACGTCGATCAACTTCGCGGTGCGCTCCGACGTCGCGAAGCGCTGGATGGCGGGCCAGGGCGAGAAGCTCGCCTACGGCGGCGCGGGCGCGATCGCGACCGCCCCCGCGATGATGGCCGGCATTCCCGACCCCGTGCCCGCGCCGATGACGGCCGCGGCCGCTCCGGTTTCCGCGCCCGCCGCCGCTCCCGCCGCGCCTCCCGCGCCGGCGGCGCGCGTTCGCGCCCTTCCCCCCGCGCCCAAGCCCATGATGATCGCCGAGGGCAAGCCCTTCTCCGTCGACGGCGTCATCGAGGCGGAGATTTCCAAGATGGAAGATCTCGGCGAAGAGATGCACGAGGAAATCAAGCTCAAGACCAAAAAATGAAAATAATCCCCCTTCTCCTCGCCGTCCTCCTCGCCGCGCCCGCGGCCGCCCAGGGCCGCAAGAACGTGCTCGAGACCTTGGGCGAGGCCCTCGAGTCCGACAAGGGTTACGAGCCCTCCGAGCGCGCGGCGCTGATGTCGGCGATCAAGGCCCGCTTCGCCGACTACGGCGTGCAGGTCGTCAATCCCCAGCGCGCGAAGGCCATCCCGGTCGTCCTCCACATCCTCACCGAGGGCTCCTTCGACCAGACGCCCCCCGAGCGGACCGCCGACGTCGCCTTCGCCGCGTATCAGGCCATGTCGCGCGGCGCCGACGCCGAGGTCGTCGAGGGCATCGCGCTGTACGGCTACCGCAAGAAGATCTCCGCCGACACCCTCTCCACCTGGGCCAACGGCTACAAGCAGCTCACCGACGGCAAGGTCCCCGGCGACGTCGCCGCCGACCTCGTGCGCGTCAGCATGGAGAAGAGCCTGCCCGACTCCGACTTCAACACCTTGAAGTGGTCCTTGGTCGACGGCGTCAAGAACGGCTTCGATCCGAAGGACTACGCCAGCTATCTGTTCGGTCATCTGCTCGAGGGCAAGTCCGGCCCGGGCAAGATCAGCGGCGAGGCCAAGGCGGCCTTCCTCAAGGCCCGCCGCCTCAAGACCAAGCCCGTCATCCCCGACTACCAGGGCGTGTTCACCAGGGCCCTGCCCCCGGCTCCCGTCTACGTCCCTCCCGCGGTGAAGACCGTCGTCGAGGACGTCGTCGAGAAGCCCGCCGACCGGGCCGCCGAAAAGGCCGTCGAGGAATCCCCCGTCGCCAAGGACATGCAGCGCAAGACCACCGACGCGCTCGGCAAGCTCGGCCTCGGCATCCCCTCGATGGGGCGCGTGGCCGCGCCGAAGCCTTCCGCGAAGCCCCAGCCTCCCGTCACGCAGACGCCCGAGGCCGCGGAAGCCCCGGCCGCGGTCGCCGCCGCCTCCCCCGGGATCAAGAAGCTGTGGCCCGGCCTCGACGCCTCCGCGCGCTCCTACCTCGGCACCCCTTACGTCTGGGGCGGCATGACGCACCAGGGCATCGACTGCTCCGCGCTGACCCAGAACTCCTACGGCGAGAACCGCGTCAAGATCCCGCGCGTGAGCCGCGATCAGTGGAAGACCGGCAGCAAGGCCGAGAATCTCCGCGAGGGAGACCTGATCTTCTTCAACACCATGGGCGCCGGCGTCTCGCACGTGGCCATGGTCGTGGACGCGAAGAACAGGAAGTTCATACACGCGTCCTCGTCCAAGGGCGTGATGGTCGCCGACCTCAACAACAAGTGGTTCGGCCAGCGCTACTTAGGCGCGCGCCGCGTCGTTCCCTAGCGCCCAGCGAAGGCAGGGCCACGCCGCGAGGGTGCCCGCGGTGCCGACGAGCGAGAGCAGGACCATCGCCGCGTACGGCCCGTGCGAGCCCGCCAGCCTCTCGTACAGCGCCCCGCCGAGCGTGTTGGACGCCGACGCCGCGATGTTGAACACCGCCATGTAGGCCGCGAACACGGTGGCCTCGGCGCCGTCGGGGCAGGATTTGGCCGCGAGGTCCATCCACGCCAGCCGGAACACGACGCCGGTCAGGCTGAACAGCAAGGTCAGGATCACGATCGACAGCGGCCCGCGATAGAACAGGTACAGCAGCGAGAGCGGCGCGCCGATCCAGATCGACGCGCGCGCGACCTTGTCCGTCCCCCCGCCCGTCAGCCGCGCGAACAGGGCCGCCCCGGCCATCCCCGCCAGGCCTCCCGCGGTGGACAGGCCTCCGATGAAGATCGGCGAGAGCTTGAGCGCCTCGCTTTGGTAGTAGAACTGGGCCGTGCCGAGAAACGGGCAGAAGCTCCACAGGAAAATACCCAGCGCCACGGCCCACGCCTTCGTGTCCAGGAACATGCCCGACAAGCCTTTCCAGCCGCGCGCCGCGGTCTCCTTCAAGTCGCCGACGCCCGCCTCGTCCACCCACAGGGCCGAGAGCGCCGTCAGGACCGGGAACAGCGCGGCCAGCAGGAAGACCTTCCGGTAGGACGCGTGCTGGGCGAGCCACCCTCCTCCGAACCCGGTCACGACGAGCGTCGCGTACAGCACGCCGATCTGAACCGCCTGGTATTTCCCGGTCAGCCCGCGCTCCTTGCCGCGCTCCACCATCACCCCGTCGCACACCACGTCGGACAGGACGAAGCCGACGTTCACCAAAACCAGCAAAAGCAGGGCCGCGCCGTACCGGGGAGACTTGAGGCCGGCGAGCAGGAGCCAGCCGAGCGAGGTCACCAGCGAGACCGCGACCAGGTGCGGGCCGCGCCTCTTCCCCGCCCACGGCAAAAAATCCGTCAGCAGGCCGAACAGCGGCTTGATCGTCAGGGGCAAAGTCATCCAGGCGACGAAGGCGGCGGCCTGCGCGGGGCCGAGGCCCAGCGCGTCCTTCAGGTAGTAAGACACCGGCTCGTAGGCGAGGCCGCCCATGCCTTGGGCGAAGTAGTTGATCGCGAAGAAGAGATAGATCCGGTCGCGCTTCACGCCGCTCTCAGCCGCAGGACGACGAGGGCTGGTCCTCTTTGCCGGGGAACCAGGGCATCACGATCACGTCCACGCCCATGTCCTTGACCGCCTTCTCGGTCTCGGGGTCGGGCAGCTTCTGGTCGTAGCCCAGCACCAGTATGTCGGGATTCTCGCGGCGCATGGTCTCCGCGAAGCTCCTCGCGTCTCCGATCACGACCTTGTCGGCGATGCCCAGGGCCTCGACCCACTTCTTCCGCTGCTTGGCGGGGACCGCGTTGTGCTTGCGGTTGTGGGCGTCGTTGGAGAGCACGACGACGAGAGTGTCGCCCAGGACGCGGGCGGAGCGCAGGAGGCGCACATGCGCGGCGTGGACGCGGTTGAAGCAGCCCGCGGCGAAGACGATGACGGGCTTGTTCAGGGCTTCTTGGCCGGCTCTTCTTTCTTCGGGGCCTCGTCGTCGTCGAGGCCGTCCTTCAGGCCCTTCTTGAACAGGCTCACGGCGCGGCCGCACTGCTTCGCGAACTCGGGAATCTTGCTCGGTCCGAAAAGGATCAGCGCGACGACCGCGATGATGATGATTTCAGTGGTTCCAAGTCCGCCCATGGTGATGCTCCTCCGTGACGACCGCATTTTACCATTTTTTAGGCTTAAGGCCCCTGTCCAAGGACCCAGGCCGGGGGGGCCTCAAGACACTCCCCCCGGAGGCCTCCCCCCGCTATCCTTATCCCATGAAGAGAACATTCGCCCTCCTGCTCGCCGCGATCATGCTGACCCCGGGAGAAAGCTTCGCCCAAGCCGTCTCGGCCGCCGGCCTTCGCGGCGTGACCCTCGGCTCCCCGGCGATCTCCCTTCAATCCCCCGTGCCGTTCTCCGCTCTCGTCCCGTCGTCCTCCGTGAGCCCTCTCGCCCCCGCGGCCCTGACCCCGACGGCCCTTCCCCCGGCCCCCGCCCCCTCCATCGCCGTCCCCGTCATCGCCCGCGCGGCCGCCCTCGTCCCCTCCGCCTTGGCCGCGGCTCCCTTAATCCAGGCCCAGGCCCGAATCGCCAAATCGGCCGAGAACTCCGCTCCCGCCCTCGAAGCGCTCTTCGACGGCGGCCTCGCCGCCCCCGCCCGCGACGCCGTGGACGGGGTCTCCGGCTCGGTCCCCTCGGCCCTCGCGCCGAGCCTCGGCGCTCCCTCCTCCTCCCCCAGCTTCGAGCCGCGCAGCCCCAAGGACGACTCCGGCCGCGCCCCCTGGCGCCGCAAGGTCACCGAGTACAAGCAGCGCTTCGTCTCCTGGGTCTCCAACACCCCCTCCGAGATCCTTCTCATCGGCGTGCTCGGCCTCGCGATCGGCCTCGGCGCCGGTCACAAGCATGAGAGCGACCGTGAAAAGCACATTCCCCTCGCCTTCTCCGAGATCCACCAGATCGAGCGCGACGCCGAGCGCGCGGGCATGGCCGTCGGCCCCCTGACGCGCTACCTCACCAGCACCAGCGACATGACCATGAAGGTCTTCGAGGTCTGGAACGAGTCCCACGCGAACACCTACGTGGGCAGCAACGTCCACAACTTCGCCACCGAGCTCGAGTACAAGATGGACCCCTCCTTCAAATTCCACCGCTACGAGATCTTCGACTTCGTCCGCGACCTTCCCGCTCAGGCCGACGCCGCGACGGCCCAGCTCTCCCACCTCGATCAGCTCCGCCGCGGCCTCTCCCCGGTGGTCAACGACTTCAACCGCTCCTGGGACGACAGCCACACCGACCATTACCGCACCGAGTACTACACCGTGACCGTCGATGACGGCAAGGGCAAGAGCCACACCGAGACGCGCTCCCGCGAGGTCTACGACCACACCACCCACACCTACACCTACGACCGCGCCTCCGGGGAGCGCGCCTCCACCGGCGCCGACGCCCTGATCGCCCGCACCGGGTCGCTCGCGCTCACCGAGGTCCTCCACACCGCCTCCCAAACCAACGCCGAGGGCGAGTACGCGGCCGAGAAGAGCCGCCGCAACGCCAACGGCGGCGCGCGCCTCAGCCAGGACAGCCTGACCAAGATCGCCAACACCTGGGCCACGGGCTCGACCTTGATGACGAACCTCCCCGAGGCCGACCGTCTCTGGGCCGCCTTCCACGGCGACGCCAACGCCTGGCGCGCGGCCAAGGGCACCGCCCACGACGACCGGTACAACACCGGCTCCCATGCCGACTCGGGCCCGCGCGAGTTCCAGACCGCCGAGCGGGCCCTCGCCGACGGCGCCGGCGCCGAAGCCAAGCTCGGCGAGATCCTCGACGGCATCTCCTTCGTCAAGGCCAACACGCCGAAGCTCGAGGGGATGATCCGCGAGCTGATCGACGTCGAGCTTCACTACAAGAAAGACGGCACGGACACGAAGAAGCTCATGCGCGAGATCCTGACCCTCTCCCAGCAGATGTACCAGAAGAACTTCAACGGCGGGCTCGAAGTGGATCCCTACCGCAAGCTGATGCTTCTCGTGTACTCGCTGTGCGGGCTGGGCATCGGCGCCGCGCTCGGCGCGGCGCTCGACAAGGCCAGCCGCAAGTACCGCTGGTATTAGGCGAACCTGACCCGGCGACCGCCCTGGAATAGGCCCGTTGTCACCGCCCGTAGGGCCTCCGTGGTGACATCGAGCGGCCTGCAGTCTATCACGTCGGGATTCCGAGCGTGATATTAGTGGATATTTCCAGGTATTCCCATTACAATTCGGGCATGGCTGATTTCAGCGCCGAATTGAGCTGGTCAGATAATCACAAGTTAGACCGCAGAGGCACATGAAGTGATCTGATGGTTGTACGGAAACGGCGGAACGGATAGCGGATGAACTGTTTCCAGGAAACAGTGATTATCATCAGTAGTAGATCAACGGTTGAACGGCAAACGAACATGAAAGCGAACGGCGGAGACTGCACCTGTCCTCGGTCTAACTATTGGGTGTTGCCGACCGCGGCCTCGTTTGGATGGACTGATGTAGCCGCGGCGGCAAACCCTCTGCGCTAGACGAACCTAATGGGAAACATGAGCGGTCGTTTAAAACGGACCGCATGGTTGATCGGGCCGATATGGGCGTTAGGAATATCGGCCTACATACTTTTTTCACCCATGATCCGGACCGTAAGTGTTTCCAGAACACTCAGCCGCGCGGGTGCTGGGGAGCAGATTGCGCCGATTCACGCTTCGTCTTCTTGGTTCAACACATTCGGACTGTCCGCGCTAAAACCACTGATTTTCCCCATCATCGCGTCCGCACTCCCTCTATTGGGGCTTAGCGTGAAAAGCCGGCGGACCCTCGGCATAATTTCCATATTGTCACTTGGATCCTTCTGTGTCCTGGCAATATTTTCCATCGGCATATTTTATTTTCCGAGCGTAATAGCCCTAGTGATTGCCCTAGGAGCAGAGGCTTGCGGTAACGCAAGCGGAACTCTTGGAGCATGAATTCATTATGAGCGACAAAACACCCGGCGGCCTGCTTCTTCCCGATGACGACGCCCTGGAGCTGGTGGAGTTCGCGCCTTGGCCGCCCAGCAATGTGGAGCCTTCCGAGAAGCCCGGCGGTCTCCGGGTCGAGGCCGGCTATCTGTCGCCGTACTTCGTCACCGATCCGGAGCGGTTCACGGCGGAACTCGACGACGCCCTCGTCCTGATCGCGGAGCGGCCGATCGAGCGGGCGCGGGAGCTCGTGCCGATCCTCGAGGAGGCCGCGCGAAAGGGACGAGCGGTGCTCGTCGTCGCCCCCGGCCTCGCCGGCGAGGTCCTGGCCCTTTTGGCTCTGAACAAGCTTCGCGGCACCCTTCGCGTCTGCGCGATCGCCTCGAAAGACCTCGAGCCCATCGCCCGCCACCTGGGGTGCGAGGTCCTGCGCGCGCCGCTCGAAGGGCGAGCCCTCGCCGATCTCGGCGCCGCGAAGCGCGTCACCTGCGGCATGAAATCGACGATCATCGAAAGGGCGGCGTAAAACTTGCTCCGCCGCCCCCACAAGGCTAGAATGACGCCCCGATGAAACCCTTTCTCCTTATTCTCGTCCTGATCGCCGCCGGCTGCAAACAGGCTCCCCCCACCGGCCCCGGCGCCGGCAAGGCCTACTTCGCGATGGCCGGCTGCGTCAACTGCCACAAGGTCGGCGACGAAGGCTCCGCCGTCGGCCCCGACCTCACTTTCGTCGGCTTCCGCCACAGCCCCGAATGGCTCGAGCTCTTCATCAAGGACCCCCAGGCCTGGAAGAAGGACACCTTGATGCCCAACAAGCGCATGACGGAGGAAGCGCTCAAGGCCCTCGTGGCCTACCTGAAGGAGCTCAAGGGCCAGGACTGGCCCAAGGGCGGGCGCCCCTGGGACGCGCCTTCCCTTATTAAGGATCCCGTCGCCCGCGGACGCGTCATCTTCAACCGCGCCGGCTGCGCCGGCTGCCACGGAGCCGACGGGCTCGGCGGCTACCCCAACAACAACGTGAAGGGCGGCCTGATACCGCCGGTGAACAAGGCCGCCGACGGCTTCACCAAGGCCGAGCTCATCGCCAAGATCAAGAAGGGCGTCCCCCGATCGCAGAAGGCCGACGAGAAGGGCCCGGCGCCGATGATCCGCATGCCCGCCTGGGGCGAGACGCTCGACGACGCGGAGCTCGACGCCGTCGCCTCGTACCTGCTGAGCCTGCGCCCCGCCGGCGCCGAAAAGCCCGAGTTCTAGCCGTCGCCGGAAGGTGACACGGTCGCCATGGCCGAGGACGGCGGCCGGGCGCTAGAATGGCGGCATGCCGGGCATGCTCACCGCCGCCGCGCTCCTGCTGGCGTTCTCCGTGAACGCCCGGGCGCACACGCCCTACGACATGTTCCCGGAGTCGGAGGAGGTGTTCCAGCAGCTGGAGGCCGACCCGCGGCGCATACAGCTCGGCGCGGCCTATTACCGGCTCGACGGCCAGGACCGGGCCGATCTGGCGCTCGGCCACAGCTGGGGCATGACGCGCTGGCGCACGAACGACGACTATTGGGTCTGGCAGTGGAACCTCGAGGCGATGGCCTACTCGAGGTTCACGATCGGCGGCTCGCTGAACGCGTTCGAGACGGTGGATTTCGTCGCGAACCTGCCCGTCGCGGTGAAGCACGGGCCCTTCTCCGCGCGCGCGATGCTCTTTCACGAAAGCTCCCACCTCGGCGACGACTATATACGAAGGACGAACGACCAGGGCTTCCGGTATTCGGTCGACGGGGTGCGCGCGACTTTTTCGGCGGAGCCGCTGACCTGGGCCCGCGTCTACTGCGGCATGACGTACCTGCTTCACACGATCCCGGACCCCGCGCGCAAGGCCGCCCAGGCCGGCGTCGAGCTGACCTCGCGGCCGGTCGGCGGGTCCAAGCGCTACCCGCTCAGGCTCTTCGCCTCCTCGGACCTGCAGTTCAAGGAGGCCACGGACTACCGCGCGAACTCACGCTCGATGGCCGGCGTCATCGTCGGCTACGACGGCGTGCCGCGCTCGATGCGCGCGTTCGTCGGACGCTTCGAGGGCTATTCGCCGTTCGGCCAGCTCTACCGGCGGCGCGAGCGCTTCACGGACATCGGCGTCAGCTTTCACTTCTAGAAGTAGGCATGAAGACCGAGGCCGACTTCCTCGACGGTGTCCTGGAAGAACTGGCCGTTGGGGTCGTGGCCGCGGTAGTACTCGAGGAGCAGCTGAAGGCAGCGCGTGCGGAGCATGAGGTTCTGCAGCTGCACGCCCGCGCGCGCGGAGACGCCGGTGGCCTCCCAGCCGTTCTGCTGGTGCTTCTGGAGGTCCGCGGCGGCGATCGGGCGCAGCAGGGCCCGGGCGAAGAGCGGGCCCGTCCACTCGCCGCCGAGCTGGAAGAAGAGCGGCTTGATCTCGGGCGGGTACTTGCGAATCATCGAGCCCGCGCCCCCGTAGGCGCGCAGACCGTGGTCGAAGTCGTAGGACAGCTTGGCGTCGAGGGCCTCGTAACTCAGGTTCACCCGCGCCACGCTCTTGTGGGACAGTATGAACTCGTCGCCGAGATGCGAGCTGATGTGGAAGAGCCGGAACATCCCGGACCAGCGCCCGCGGCGCCAGGAGTAGGGAAAGCCGACGAGGAAGTCGGCGTTGATCATGTCCTCGGATTGCGTCTGCACGTCCCAGATGGTGAACACGGCCGCCTGCAGCCCGAACTGCCAACGCTCGCCGTCGCGGCTGCCGACGAACGGGAAGGATTCGCCGAAGGTGGCCGCCCAGAGCAAAGTCGACTGGGGGCGGCGATAGTAGTGCTGCATGGCCCCGGAGAAGGCCGGCCAGCGCGGATCGGCCGCCAGGGGCTGGAAAATGAGGGTTCGCGGGAACGCCTCGGCCGCGCTCGCGGGCGGGGCGAAGGCGAGCAGGGAGAGCGACAGGATTATTCGCGTCTTCACGGCGCCATGCTAGCAGTCGCGGACGGCTGCGGATGTAGAGGCCGATGCTCATTTTTGTCGCTTTAATTGGAACTTTTTACGGGGATTTTTTTGCGCCCGCGCCATTCGCTTTGATAGAATTAAGCCTCGGAGTTTTCTAAAGAGAGGAATGAATGGGAAAATACGGATGGTCGCTGCCGGTCGCCGCTTCGAGCTACGCCGGCACCATTGACTTCGGCATCGGGCTCATTCACGCGGCGATGATCGGCATCTTCTTGCTCTGGGGCGCGTTCTTCATCTATCTTCTCGTCAAGTTCCGCGCCCGCCCCGGCGTCAAGGCCGTCCGGGAGGACCACGACGACACCCCGGCGCGCATCTCGGTGCCCGACTCGTTCTCCAAGTTCCCTTTCGCCCAGATGCTGTACAAGAACAAGGGCGAGCTGAAGTCCCTGATCCCCGACATGATCATCATGAGCTTCGAGATCGCGCTGATCGTGTTCTACGCGATCCCGGTCTGGAGCAAGATCAAGGCGAGCGTGCCCGACGTGAAGGACCCGGTCCGCCTCGAGATCATCGGCGAGCAGTTCGGCTGGAACGTCCATTACGCGGGCCCCGACGGCAAGCTCGGGCCGCGCAAGATGGAGCTCGTGCACTTCAGCAACCCGATCGGCCTGGACCGCAGCGATCCGGCGTCGGCCGACGACGTGGTCATGGGCAACGAGATGCGCCTGCCCGTGAACAAGACCGTCCTCATCGACCTCCTGTCGAAGGACGTGATCCACAGCTTCTTCGTCCCCGAGTTCCGCATCAAGCAGGACGCGGTGCCCGGCCTCAAGATCCCGATGTGGATCACGCCCAACAAGACCGGCAAGTTCGAGATCACCTGCGCGCAGCTGTGCGGCTTCGCCCACAGCCTGATGCGCGGCGACGTGTACGTGCAGACCCAGGAGGAGTTCGACGCCTGGTACCAAAGCCGCCTCGCGACGATCCCCGCGTCGGCCAAGCCCACCAACCCCGCGGAGGCCTTCTAACATGGCTCACGACGAACACGGCCACGCACACCACGAGCTGTCTTTCACGGAGCGCTATGTCTTCTCCGTGGACCACAAGGTCATCGGCCTCCAGTACCTGATCACGAGCTTCCTCTTCCTGCTCGTCGGCTTCGCGCTGATGGGCCTGATGCGCTGGCAGCTCGCGTTCCCGGGCACGCCGATCCCGTTTTTCGGCCGCCTGTTCCCGGCCGACCTGGCGCCGAACGGGGTCATGAGCGGGGAGTTTTACAACTCGCTCGGCGCCATGCACGGCACGATCATGGTCTTCCTCGGGGTCGTGCCCCTGGCGGTCGGCGCGTACGGCAACTACCTCCTGCCCCTGCAGATCGGCGCGCCCGACATGGCGTTCCCGCGCATGAACATGATGTCGTACTGGCTGTACCTGCCCGGCGGCATCATGATGCTGTCGTCGTTCCTGATGCCCGGCGGGGCCGCGCAATCGGGCTGGACCTCGTATCCGCCGCTGTCGATCATCAACCCCGGCCAGACCTTCTGGCTGCTGTCGATGGTCGTGCTCATCACCTCGTCCATGCTCGGGGCGATCAACTTCCTGGTCACGACGATCAACATGCGCGCGCCGGGCATGAGCCTGTGGCGCATGCCGGTGTTCTGCTGGGCCCAGTTCGTGACGTCGGTCCTGCTGCTCCTGGCCTTCCCCCCGCTCGAGGCGGCGTCGATCCTCCAGCTGATGGACCGCGTGTTCCACACGAGCTTCTACATGCCCAAGGACCTCGTCATCCTCGGCAAGGCGTACGCGGGCTCGGGCGGCGGCCAGCCGCTGCTGTGGCAGCATCTGTTCTGGTTCCTCGCGCACCCCGAGGTCTACGTCCTCGTCCTGCCGCCCATGGGCATCGTCGCCGAGATCATCGCCAACAACACGCGCAAGCCCCTGCACGGCTACAAGACGATGGTGTTCTCGATGATCGCCATCGGCGTCATGAGCTTCATGGTCTGGGCCCACCACATGTTCATCTCCGGCATGAGCGCGTCGCTCGGAAACTTCTTCCTGGTCACGACGATGATCATCTCGGTGCCGTCGGTGGCCCTGATGACCTGCCTCGTGTTCAGCCTGAAGGGCGGCTCGATCCGCTTCAACGTGCCGATGCTCTTCGCGCTCGCGTTCATCCCGCTGTTCGCCATCGGCGGCCTGACCGGCCTGCCGCTGGGCCTGACGGTGACCGACATCTACCTGCACGACACCTACTACGTGATCGGCCATTTCCACCTCGTGGTCGTCTCGGGCTCGATCATCGCGCTGATGGGCGGGACCTACTACTGGTTCCCGAAGTGGTACGGGCGCAAGATGAACGACACCCTGGGCCTCATCCACTTCTGGGGCTCGGTGGCGGGCATGCTCGGCATATTCATGCCGATGCTGTTCATGGGCCTGGCGGGCGCGTCGCGCCGCCTTTACGACCCGACCGCGCATCTCCACAACCTGCCCGTCCAGGGCTGGAACGTGGTGAGCACGATCTCGGCCTACCTCCTCGGCGTGTTCCAGCTGCCGTTCATCTACAACTTCTTCAACAGCATGTGGCGCGGCGAGAAGACGCCGGAGAACCCGTGGCAGGCGACCACCCTCGAATGGGCGTGCCCGTCGCCGCCCCCGCACGGCAACTTCGTGAAGACGCCGATCGTGTACCGCGGCCCCTACGAGTACTCCGTCCCCGGACGCGAGACCGACTTCTGGATGCAGACGGACAAGAACTAAACAACATGAGCCAACACTTCAACCCGACGGCCTTTATGGACAACGCCGACACGCACAGCGGCGTGACGAACGCGAAGCTCGGCGTATGGCTGTTCCTCGCCTCCGAGGTCATGCTGTTCGCGACCCTGTTCACGAGCTACATCGTCCTGCGCATGGCCTCGACCACCTGGCCGTGGGGCTGGGACGTGCTGAACGTCCCGCTGGCGACGCTGAACACGGTGATCCTGATCTCGTCGTCGGTCACGATCGTGATGGCGTACGCGAAGGCCTACGACAAGAACAAGGCCGGCTTCCAGACATGGATGGCGGCGACCTTGCTGCTCTCGCTGTGCTTCCTCGTCGTCAAGGGGTTCGAGTACGGGCATGAGTTCGCGCTCGGCATCGGGCCGCACACGAGCGTGTTCTACGCGATCTACTTCACGATGACCGGCCTTCACGGGATTCACATCCTGGGCGGCATCGCGGTCAACGGCGGCCTGCTCTACATGAGCACCCAAGAGGAGCACTGGCAGAACCCCCTGTTCCTCGGCCGCGTCGAGGGCGCCGGGCTGTACTGGCACTTCGTCGACATCGTCTGGATTTTCCTGTTCCCGGCGCTGTACCTGCTCTAGGAGACGATCATGTCCCAATACAAAGACGCCTCGCACGATCCCCATCGGCCCAACGTCGGCCTCTACGTCAAGGTGTTCGGCGCCCTGATGGCGCTGACCTTGATCACGGTCGCGATCTCGAAGCTCCACCTTCCCCGCCCGCAGGCGATCGGCCTCGGCCTGTTCGTCGCCCTGATCAAGGCGACGCTCGTCGGCGCGCTGTTCATGCATCTGTGGGGCGAGAACAAGGTGGTCCACAAGATGCTCTTCATCACGGCCGGCATCGCCGCGCTCACGATCCTGCCGATGATCGACTTCGTGATGCTGTCGCGCCGGATCACGAGCCCGGCCGATGTCGCGGGCCAGCATCCCGACGAGGGCCATGCCGAGAGCGTGACCGAGACGATCAAGCTCGACGTCCCCGCCAAGCCGAAGGGAGGCAAATAGCATGTCCCTGCGCGCGTTCCACCGCTTTTTCATCGTTCTGTGCCTGGCCCTGTTCGCCTTCACCGGCTACTGGGCCTCGGGCGGCAACCCGACGGCTCTCGTGACGCCGTGGCTGATGTACGCCAGCGCCGCGGGCGCTTTCGCCACGCTCGGCTATTTCTTCTGGCACATCCGCTCGAGCCGGCTGCCCAAATGAGAGTCCGGCTCCGCGCCGTCCTGAGCCTCGCCGCCCTGCTCCCGCTGCTGCCCGGCTCCGCCGCGGCGTGCGCGGTGTGCTTCGGCGGCGCGGCGGGCGCCAAGGGCCTGTTCGACGGCATCTGGTGGGGCATCATCATACTGCTGTCGGTCACGATGAGCATGATCGGCGGCATCGGCTGGCTGCTGTACAAGGTCGAGAAGGACCGCCCCGCCCACGAGAACCAAGGATGAGCACGCTCGCCGCAAGGCCCCCGCGCCTGAATCTTCGCCCCCCCTCGGGCGACCGTCCGTTCACCGCGTGGGCCAAGGTCACGGCCGGCGCCGCCTTCCTCCTGCTGTTCGCAGGCGGCATGGTGACCTCGACCGGCTCCGGCCTTTCGGTCCCCGACTGGCCCCTCTCGTTCGGCACGCTCGCGCCGCCGATGATCGGCGGCGTCTTCTTCGAGCACGGCCACCGCCTGATCGCCGGCGCCGTGGCGATCATGACCCTCATTCTTGCCGTTCTCGCGCGGCGGCCGGGCGTTCCGGCCGCGGCCCGCAAAACGGCGTTCCTCGCCCTGGGCGGGGTTCTCATCCAGGCTTTGCTCGGCGGGCTCACCGTTCTGATGAAGCTGCCTCCCGCCGTCTCGATCTCCCACGCCTGCCTCGGCCAGGGCGTGTTCTGCCTGCTGCTGGCCGCCGCGGTCCTCTCCGTCCCCGGGACCGTCTTCGGCCCCGGCTATTCCAGGGTGTTCCGCTTCTCGGCGCTGGGATTTTGCGCCGCCTATCTCCAGCTGGCGCTCGGCGCGCTCGTGCGCCACACCGGGCAGGGCCTGGGATGGCACATGCTCTGGGCCTGCTCCGTCGTCGTTCTGGCGGCCCTGGCCGGCTTCACGGCGTGGCGCACCCGTTCGCGGGCCCTGCGCGGCCCGGCCCTGCTTCTGGCCGCCGCCGTGCCCCTGCAGCTGGGACTGGGCCTGTTCGCCCTGCTCATGCGCGCGGACTCGACTTTGATCATCGGTTTCAAGGCGTCCGCCGCGTGGCGCACCGCGCACCTCTCGGGCGGGGCTCTCACGTTGGCCGCCTTCCTCCTGCTGGCGCTCAAGTCGCGCCGGACCGCGGCGGCCGCGTGAGGAACTACGTCCAGCTCGCCAAGCCCCGCATCGCGCTGATGGTCGCGCTGACCACCTGGCTCGGCTGGGCGCTCGCCGGCGGGAAGGCCACCCCTTCCCTGTTCTTCGTCGTGCTCGGAGCCTCGCTCGCCGCCGCCGCCTGCGGCGCGCTCAATCAGCGCCTCGAAATCGTCGAGGACGGCCTCATGAACCGGACGAAGAACCGTCCGCTGCCGACGGGGCGCGTCGCACCCCGGGCCGCGCTGGCCTTCGGACTGATCCTCGCGGCCGCCGGGACGGCGCTCGTCTGGGCCTCGGGCGGAGCCGTCGCCGGCCTCTTGACGCTCGCCACCATCGTCCTCTACGTTCTCGTTTATACGCCCCTCAAGAAGGTCACGCCCCAGACCACCTGGATCGGCGCGGCCGCCGGCGCCACCTCTCCGCTGATCGGCTGGGTCGCGTGTGGAGGTCCCCTCGACAAGCGCGCGTTCACGCTGTTCGCGATCCAGTTCCTCTGGCAGATACCGCATTTCCTGGCGCTGTTCTGGATCTACCGCGAGGATTACGCGCGCGCGGGCTTCAAGGTCATGCCCGTCGTGCACCCGAGCGGCGACACGACCGCCATCCAGATCGCCGTCCATTCCTTCACGCTTCTGCCCGCGACGATCGCCCCGGCCCTCGTGGGCCTGGCCCGGCCCGAATACGCGCTCGGCGCCTTCGCCGTGTCGGGGTCGTTTTTGCTGCTCGGCCTGCGCGCGAGCTGGACGATGACCGTCGCCGACAACCGCCGCCTTTTCCTGGCCTCGCTCGCTTTTCTTCCGCTCATCTTCGGCATGCTCCTTTTCGGAGGCGTCTGACATGAATCGTTGGCTTATACCCGCCCTGCTCCTCGCCCTGGCCGCAGCCTGCTCGCCGCAATCCGAAATAACCGATCCGGCGGCCCGCGGTGAACGGGACTTCAACGGCCTCGGCTGCGTGAAGTGCCACATGATCGGAGACAAGGGCGTCGACTGGGGCCCCAACCTGACCATGCTCGGCTTCCGGAAATCCCCGGCCTGGATCGACACCTGGCTCAAGGATCCGCACGCCTGGAACCCGAAGACGGTCATGCCCAACTTCAACCTGAAGGACTCGACGCGCGCCGACCTCGTCGCCTACCTGTCCGCGCAGAAGGGCCAGGCCTGGAAGGTGAAGCCCTGGGAAACCCCCGAGGCCGCCGCCCTGCCCGCCGCCGAGCGCGGCAAGCTCATCTTCAACTCGGTCGGCTGCGTGTCCTGCCACGCCAAGGACGGCTACGGCGGCTATCCAAACAACAACGTCGCCGGCGGCCTCGTCCTCGCGCTGACCAAGGTCAACGAGGGCTACACCAAGCCGGAGGCGCACCAGGTGATCAAGGGCGGAAGGCTCTCGATCCCCAGCGACTCGACGAAGCCCGCGCCCATGCTCCAGATGCCGAAATGGGGCGACAAGCTCAGCGAGAAGGAGATCGACGATCTCGTCGAGTACGTCTTCAGCCTCGGCCCCAAGGTCGCCGCCGGGAAGCCCTCCAAGGACGACTTTTAAACGGCGAGCCCCGACAAGAAACCCCGCCCCCCGTCAGAGGGGGCGGGGTTTTCTTTTTGACCGCTCCCGGAAACGGCTACTTGCGCGAGAGGCGCTTGCGCAGAGCGTCGGCATAGGCGTTCGGCCCAAGGGCGCGGAGCGCGGGAGTGTCCTGGCGCGCGAACACCTTGCGCGCGCGCTCGGGACGGCCCGCCGCGAGCTCGGCCTCGATCACGGACCACTGGTCGGCGGGCCAGTCGGCGAGGCCCCCCGCAGAGCGCAGGACGCGCCCGTCGTGGACGAAGCGCGTCCAGATGAAGTCGAGCGTGCGCCGCGCGTGGGCCTTCTGCTCCGGCGTCGCGGCCTTCGAGAGCAGGACGGCCCGCGCCATGTCGGCGTTCGGGCCCGCGAACACGCGCCGGTCCACAGAGGGCAGGCCCGCGGCCCGGCGCCCGGCGTCGTCCTTGGCGAAGTAGGACGAGCCCTCCTCGATGCGCCCGTCGCGCAGCGCGACCTCGCCGCTCACGGACGAGGCGTACCCTCCCCCCGGCAAGGTCATGAACCGCTCGACGAAGCCCAGGACGGCCCTCGCGCGAACGGCGTCGGTGGACAGCGCCACCAAAGCCTGATCGGCGAGAGTCTTCGCGAACTCGCTCGGGGCATGATAAACGCCGCCCCAGACCGGATCGTCGGGCCCCGGAGCCGGCTCCGGACGGCCGCGAACGGCGACGAAGCGCCGGCGCGCGTCGGCCGCGAAGCCGGCGGCCTTGGCCGGGTCCGCCTTCAGCGTCCGCGCGATCAGCCCGGCCCAGGGCAGAAAGAGCTTCGGGGTCAGGCGCGCGGCCCCGGCGAGGGCCCGGCCGTCGGGATGGATCAGCGCCGTCGTGGGCCAGGCCCCGACGCCGTAAAGATACGCCAGATCGGGCCGCTCGTCGGCGTCCGCGCGCGTCGCCACGAGGTTGGCCTCGATCCATTTCGCGGCCTCGGCGTCCGCGTAGACGGTCTCCTCCATGAGCCGCGCCTCGCGGGACCACGACGGGGCGAGATGAAGGAGCACGATCTTGTCCTGGGCCTTGGCGCGGGCCAAAGCGCCGGGGTAGAAGTCGGTGAAGGACACGATCGCCTTGCCGGGCGTTCGAAACGCGGGGGTCTCGCGCTTGCCCCACCCTCCCGTCATCCAAGATGGGAACACGCCGGGGCTCAGCGCGATGAGACCGGCGGCCAGCGCGCAGAGAGACATGATGGCGCCGAGCACGATCATCACCACGGCGTGAGTCCGTTTGGAGCGGGCTTTTTCTTCGTCGGTGCGCTCGTCGATCATAAATGCTCCAGCCGCTTGCGCAGCTCCGCGCCGTTTTCGGTCGGCAGACCGCACGCCCGTCCGACGCACAGGTAGGCCCGCGCGCGAGGCGCGCCGGCGATTTCACGCGCCAGGGGATATATCTTCGCGAACGCCGCCTTATCGGCCCGCCTGTAGGCGGCGAAAACGAGCCCCGGCCTCAGCTTCTCCCGCGCGACGCCGACGAGCTCCGCTCCTCCCGGGAGATCCGCGTCGGCGACAAGGAGCGTCGCCGTTTTCCCGGCCGCGCGGTCCCAAGCGGCCAAAAGGAAGGGCATCGCCAAAGGCCGCGTGGATAAGCGCGGCCCGAATCGCTCCAAAGTCTCATCGGCGAATCGTCGAAAGGCGTCTTCGCCCGTGAGCTCGTGCAGCCGCAGGCAGACATCGGCCAGCACCGACCCCGGCGCCGGCTCCACGCCGTCATGATCCTCGATGGTTCTCGTAAAGAGTTCCCTTCCGTCTTCCTTCGCCGTTTGATACAGCCCGCCGCCGTCCGCCGCGAAGCGGCGAAGGGCTTCCCTCGCGAGATCCGTTCCCCACTGGAGGTGCTCGGGATTGAAGGAGGCCTCGTACAGCGCGAGCAGACCGTAAGCCATGCACGCGTAGTCGTCCGCCATCCCCGGTATGGCCCGCTCCCCGTCGCGCCATCGCCGCCACAGGGTCTTCCCGTCGGGCGACGCCAATTCGCGGCGGACGAAGTCCGCGGCGCCCTCGGCGAGATCCAGGCACATTGCGTCGCCGGTCGCGCCGAAGGCGCGGGCCAAGCCCGCGATCGCGAGCCCGTTCCAGGAAGCGAGAATCTTATCGTCGAGGGAAGGCCGCGGCCGTTTCGCCCGCTCCGCGAACAGCTTCGCCCGCGCGCTCGCCGCGTCCGCTTCCGGCATCGCCTTCGGATCCTTGTCGTACAGCACGCACTTCCCGGCGAACTCGCCGTGCGGATCCGCGAACGCATTGCTCCCCTCGACGACCCCGTACCTCTCGCAGAACGCCCGCGCGTCCTTGCCGAGGCTCGCCTCGATCTCCGACTTTCGCCAGAGATAAAACGCGCCTTCCGATTTGCGCCCGTGAGGCTCGTCATGCGGCAGGCTGTCCGCGTCCTCCGCGGAGTAGAACCCCCCGCCCGGAGCCCTGAGGTCCCGCTTGAGATACGCGACGGTCCGCTCCAGGGCTCTTAAAATCTCCGGGTCCGCGGAAACGGTCCAGGCGTCGGCAAGACACTCCAGCAGCTGGGCGTTATCATACAGCATCTTCTCGAAATGGGGTATGCGCCACGCGTGATCCGTGGAGTACCGGGCATACCCACCCCCGAGCTGATCGAAAATGCCCCCGCGCGTCATCGCCCTCAAGGTCTCCACCGCCATGCTCCCGGCGTCGGCGCCCCCCGTCCGCGCGCATCTTCGCAGCAAGAACCGGAGGTTCGCCGGCATCGGGAACTTGGGGGCCTCGCCGAACCCGGCGTTCTCGGCGTCGAAGGACGCGCGCAGATTCCTCTCCGCCGTTTCCAAAGCGTCCGCTTCCGGCCGCCCCCGGGACTCGTCCTCCGACGAGGCGTGCGCCGCCACGGCGCGGGCGAGGCTCTCCGCGTCGTTCTCGACGTCGGCGCGGCGGTCCTTCCAGAGCTGAGCCAGGCGCTCCAGCAGCCCCGTCCAGGACGGCCTCCCGTAGCGCGAATCCGGCGGGAAGTAGGTGCCGCCGTAGAAGGGCTTGAGGTCGGGCGTCAAAAACGCGTTAAGCGACCAACCGCCCTGGCCGATCATCGCCTGCACCGCGGTCATGTAGATCTTGTCGACGTCGGGACGCTCCTCGCGGTCGACCTTGATGCAGACGAAATCGCGGTTCATCGCCTCCGCGACGGCGGGCACCGAGAAGCTCTCGTGCTCCATGACGTGGCACCAGTGGCAGGTCGAGTAGCCGATGGAGAGCAGGATGGGCTTGTTCTCGGCCTTGGCCCGGGCGAAGGCCTCCGGCCCCCACGGATACCAGTCCACGGGGTTGTCCTTGTGCTGGAGGAGATAGGGGCTTTTTTCCGAGGCGAGGCGGTTGGCCATCAGTGGGCGCCGAGGACGGCGCCGGCCCGGAACAGGGCCAGCCCCGCCGCGACGCTGACGAGGACGTACGCCGCGCCGCGCAGCGGGGCGGCGCGCAGCAGCGCGTCGAACTCGAGGATCAAGGAGGAAAAGGTCGTATAGGCGCCGCAGAAGCCCGTCATGAGCAGCATCCGGCCGTGCGGCCCGCCGAAGCCGCGCTTAGCCGCGGCGGCGTCGAACAGGCCGATCAAAAAGCAGCCGGTCAGGTTCACGACCAGGGTTCCCCACGGCAGCCAGCCCCCAACCAGGCCGAACACGGAGAGCGCGACGGCGTACCGCGCCAAAACGCCCGCGATCCCGCCCGCCAGCAGCGCGACGATGCTCATGGAAGCATTCTACCATCCTCGACGGGTCAATGGTATAATGCCGCATGGCCGTCGACAAAAGATTCGTCCTCACCGGCGCGAAACGGGTCGTGGACTCGCGCCCGATGTACGCGCAGGTCGTCGTCACCGACGACTGCAACCTGACCTGCTCCTACTGCGACGAGTACACCGCGGGCGCGCCGATCATCCCGCTCGAGACGATGAAGGCGAGAATCGACAAGCTCGACGAGCTGGGCGTTCTCGTGTACGATTTCCTCGGCGGCGAGACGATGATGCACCCGCAGATCGCCGAGCTGGTCGCCCATGTGAAGTCCAAGCGCGGCGGCTCGAACCTCGCCACGATCATCACCAACGGCTTTCTTCTCACGAAGAAGAACATCCTCGACCTGAACGAGGCCGGCCTCGATTTCATGCAGGTCTCGGTCGACACCCTCCACCCCACCGATTGGTCCGACAAGTCTTTGAAATCCGTCTTGCCGAAGCTCAAGCTGCTGGCCGAAACGGCGAAGTTCCAGGTCGAGATCCAGTCGGTCCTCAACGAAGAGAACCTCAACAACTACGACGAATTCCGCGCGACGCTGAAGGATCTGCCGTTCGCCTTCGGCTTCTCGATCATGCACGGCAAAGGCGGCCAGATCGCCATCAAAGGCGAAAAGTATCTGGCGCTCCTCGACAAGTACGGCGTCTTCGAAGGCGTGAACTTCTACGGCGAGCACCTCAAGGAGATGCTCGCGGGCGACTTCTCCCGTCCATGGAAGTGCCTCGGCGGCTTCAAGTTCCTGTACGTGACCGCCGCCGGCTCGATCCAGTGGTGCGCCCAGCAGCGCGGCGTCGCGTTCGACCTGATGTCCGCCACCCCCGAGCGCCTGCGCACCAACAACGTTCACAAGCCCTGCGAGGCCGGCTGCTCCCTGGGCTGCGTGCGCATGGTCTCCCACACGCTCGGCGAGCCGCTCAAGACCTTCGGCGCGAGCGTCAAGCTCGCGATCGGCATGAGCAAGCCGAAGACGAAGGCGTGCGCGCCGGTCAAGACGCCCGCCGCGGCCTGAAAAATTCCCTGGCGAAAACCGGGGCGACCTGTTAGACTAACGGTCCCATGCACGCCGCGCTCGCCGCCGTCTTCCTGACGACGCTCGCCTCCGCGAGCCCCGCGTTCATTCCCCTTCCGGGCTACGGCTCGCCTTCCGCCCGCGCCGAGGACTTCCCCCCGAACGCCAAGCTTCTGGGCGAGGTGGAAGACCCCCTCGAGGCGCTGACCGGCGACGACGCCGATCTGCGCGACTCCGTGATCTCGGCCCCTTCGCCGGCGTGGCTCATGGCGGGCCTTCGCGCCTCCAACCCGGCCGACCGTCTCGCGGCGGTCCATTCCGCGGCGATCCCCCGGCACGTCTCCGCGATCCCCCCGCTCGCGGCCGTCATGCTCCGCCTCGACGAGAAGTCGGACATCCGCGCCGCCGCGGCCACGGCCCTCGGGCGCATCGGCGACGCGGTCGCCGCGCCCTCGCTCGGGGAAGCCCTCAACGACCCGGCGCCGGACGTCCGCTACGCCGCCGCCCTCGCCCTCGGGCGCCTGCCGGCCGACGGGGCCGCCACGCGCCTGACGCGCGCGATGCGCACGGATCCCTCGTGGTGGGTGCGTTATGCCGCCGTCCTGGCCCTGGGCCGGACCAAGAAGGGCTTCGTCATCGGCGCGCTCGAGGAGTGCCTGCGCGTCGAGCCGAAATGGCAGATCCGCATGCTCGCCGTGCACTCCCTTCAGGACGTCGGCGGGCCGCGCGCCGCCGAGGCCGTCGGCCCGGCTCTGCGCGACAAGGACAGCGGCGTGCGCACCGCCGCCGCCCTCGCCCTGGGCGACATCGGCGGCGACGACCAGCTTCAATATCTGAGCGCCGCCCTCAAGGCCGAGAGCGACCCCTCCGCGCGCTCCGCGCAGTCCGCGGCCTTCCGCCGCATCCTCTCGAAGCCCTAATCGGGGTCAGACCTCCCGTTGTTGCAGTACTCCTAACGAATAGAACAAATAGGGGTCAGGCTTTCCGATGTTGCAATTCAGCCGGCCTCTACGAGAATTGCAACATCGGAAAGCCTGACCCCTATTGCAGGACGCGGTCGAGCCAGGCGAGAAGGGGCGGGCGGTACTGGGAAGCCCGGGCGTATAAAGCCTCGGTGTGGCCCTTGCTGTCGAGCTTCCAGAACTCCTTCGGGCCCGGCGCCAGGTCGAAAAGCCGGCGGCCCTGCGCGTAGGGGACGACGGGATCGTCCACCGCGTGGATCATCAGGAGCGGCACCGGCTTGCGGCGGGCGATGAGGCGCTCGGGCGCCCAGCGGTCGGAGATCAGCAGGGCCGACAGCGGGTATTGCAGGGGCCAGGTCGGCCAGACGCTTCCGAGCTTGAGGCGCGCGACCTTGCGGTAGGACGCGAAGGTCGAGTCGAGGATGACCCCGCGCACGCCCTCTCCTCCGTCGCGGTCGAGAGACGCCAGCGCGAGCGCGCCGCCCAGGCTTTGCCCCAGGACGATGAGCCGCTCCCGGGAGCCGCCCGCCCGGGCGCGGGCGACGCGCAGGGCCGCGACCCCGTCTTCGATCGAGCCGGCCAGGGACTTCTCTCCCGCCGAGCCGCCGTAGCCCCGGTAATCGAAGGTGAACACGTCGTAGCCCTCGGCCGCCAGCCAGTACACGAACAGATAATGGCTCGTCATGTTCTCGCCGTTGCCGTGGAAGTGCACGATCACGCCCTTCGACGGCGTCTTGCGGGCGGAAAACCAGAGGCCGATCAAGTCGGTCCCGTCGGCGGACTTGAAGCGAACGTCCTGCCAGGCCCCCTCCGTGCGTCCCGGCAGGTAGCGCAGGACATGGTCGGGCTGGAGAAAAACATTCGTGCAGCCCGTCAGGCACGCCAACGACAGAAGCAGGAGTATTTTCATCAGAAGTAGAGATAGAACATCGCGCCCGCTTCCTCATCCGGGGTCCGCCGGTCGAGCGTGACGCGCAGCTCCGTGTCGCGCGTCAGCCTCAGCGAGTTCGTCAGGCGCAGCCTCTGCCGGGGCGCTGACCTTTGCGCGTAGTCGATGTAGGTCGCCTCTCCCAGCACGCGCCAGCGCGAGGTCAGATCGACGATCACGCCCGCGCTGCCCCCCGCCCCGGCGCGCCAGTCCTGAGGCAGAACCGGCCCGAAGCCGAAATCCGTCTCGGCCATCGCGTAGTACAGCTCCCGGCGCCACGCATGGCCGAGCGCCGAGAGCCCGGCGCCGACGTTGAGGCCGTAATACATGCAGGACGCCCCCGAGCAGCCCAGCTCCTTGGCCTGATCGACGCCCGTGGAGAGCTTCCAGGACGGGTTGCGGACCCAGGGGTCCCACGGCGACATCGACACGATGCTGACGAGATCGAGCTTTTCGACGTAGAGCTCGCGCTTCTTGTTGTCGAAGCGCAGGCGCCCGGCGGCCATCTCGAGCTGGCTGTCGGGGATGTAGCCGTCGTCCACCGACGAGAGGTCGTGAAGCGCCGGCCGCCAGGACAGCTCCGTGAAGGGGCCGCGCCCCGACACCCCGGCGCCGAGGCCCAGGCGCGCGGTGTCGTGGCCCGCCTCGAGCGGCAGAGGCCTCGGGGCCCCGGCGGCGGCCGGCGGCAGGCCGAGGCGGCCGCGCGCGCGCAGCAAAGCATGAACGGCCGTCAGCGTCTGCGTGCTCTGCTCCAGGTAGAAGCCCTTGAGGTAGCGCAGGTAGTCGTTCGCGGACTCCAGGATCAGGGCCTGGCAATCCTTCGGGAAGGGCTCCAGGCTCTTGAGGCCTTCCTCCGTGACCTCCCGGCCGAGCCGCGTGGCCAGAGCCAGCTCGACGGCGGACAGGCGGGCGCGGCGGGCCTTGATCTCGGAGACGAAGGACGGACGATACAGCGGCGGCTCCACGAGGCCCGGCCGGTCGAGGAGAACCCTCACGGTGTCGGCCGGTATGACGGCCCACCGGAACTTCCCGCCGACCTCCAGGGTTTCGTCGGCCGCCTCGAGCAAGGTCAGCAGCTGGTAGGAGCAGTTCTTCGTGAAGAAGTAATAGTTGAAGTGGGTGCTTCCCATCTCCCAGCCGTGACGGATGAGGTCCTCGATCTGGGGCGGCGTCAGATTCAGGCGATAGTCCCAAAGATCGCGCATCTCGAGGCTGCCGTACTCCTGCGTCTTCATGTAAAAGGGCAGAAGCGAGTACTCCCCCTTGAACGAACCGTTCAGGCCCCGGAGGGTGTACATGAGCGCGTTGCTCGTGTCCGGGGACGCCGCGAAGTTGATCGTGTAGTCGAGCAGGGCGTCCGAGCCCCCCTTGCGGTGCAGGCGCAGGAACGTGTGGCCGTACATCGAGGCGGGGTTGTTGAGGAAGGCGCTGGCGAAGACGACCGACACCGCCTCCGCGTCGATGGCGCCCCGCCACGCCTCGAAATCGGGGCAGGCCCGCTCGGTCAGCCGGGAGGGGTCGAAGGACAGCTTTTGCTTGAGCCAATGGTAGCGCGCCGGAAAGCGGCATTGCGGATGCTGGCCCTTGGCCGGCTCGGGCGCGAAAAAAGCCGCGAGGTCGGCTTCGAGCTCCGCGCCGGGGTTTGTCCGGCCGTCCGGCGCGAGGAAGAATTTTCCGCCGTCGGCCTCGCTGCGCCAGCCCGCGCCCTTCGGACGGTAGTGCAGGAGCCGCAGCCACTTGCGCTCTTCGGACAGGCGGAGGCCGCGCGCCCGCGAGACCAGGTCGCCCTGATAGGAGGGCTCCGCGGCGGAAGAGCCGTGG
>JAQTNG010000016.1 GCA_028714015.1 Elusimicrobiota bacterium
CACAACATCCTTCACCGCATGCCGCTCGATGTCGCCGGGTCCCGCGCCGCGGGCCTCGAGCGCCTGCCTTTCGCCGAGGGCCTTTTCCGCACGAAGGCCGCGACGGCGACGCTCGAGTCGCGCGATCTCGAGGCCCCGTTTGCGTTCGACGATCTCGTCGGCTCGCTGACCGCGGACGTGCCCGCCGGCGGCGAGGTGGAGTTCGGCGTGAAGGTCCGACTCGAGGAAGGCTGGAGCGAGTGGTTCTCGCTGGGGACGCTCGGCCACGACGGCTGGACTTCTCCTTTGAGCGTCCCCGCCGCGAGCGACGCGGCCGGAGCGGTGGACGTGGACACGCTCAAGCTCAACAAGAAAGCCTCCGCGTTCCGCTACCGCCTCAAGTTCAAGGCCGGCAGGAAAGCCGTGCGCCTGCGCTCCGTCGCGGTCGCGGTGTCCGACGCCGAGGCCCCGGCCGCTCCGCCCGTGTTTTCGACGGGGCCCTGGGTCCGCGACCTCGGGCTCGCCCCCCGCTCCCAGGGCGACGCGCAGGAGAAGTACAAGCACGACATATGCTCGCCGACTTCGCTCGCGATGGTCCTCGAATACTGGGGCTGCAATAAGGGGCTTGAGGAAGTCGCCCTCGCGGCCCAGGACCGCGGCTCGCAATTGTTCGGCAATTGGCCCGCGAACGTCGCCTACGCCGGCTCGCTCGGGCTCGAAGGCCGCGTCGCCCGCCTCGAGTCGCTGACCGACGCCGAGGCCGAGATCGCGCACGGCCGCCCGGTGATCGTCAGCGTGACCTTCGCCGAGGGCGAGCTGCCCAACGCCCCGATCAAGAAGACGCGCGGCCACGTCATGGTGATCGGCGGCTTCACGCCCGAGGGCGACGTCATCGCCTACGATCCCGCGGGCAAGGGTCGAGATCAGGTCCGCCGGGTCTATCCGAGACCCGCGTTCCACAAGGTCTGGCGCGTGAACAAGCGCGGCCTCGCCTATCTTCTCGGCCCCACGCTTCCCCGCGAGTTCACCGTGGGCGTGCCCGTCGCCGACCTATGGACCAAGCCGGTGCGCCGGGCCGGAGTCAAGCTCGACGACGAGGCGCACCTCTCTCAAATCCTCTACGGCGAGGTCGTGACCGTGCTCGAGGCCAAAGGCGAGTGGGTCCGCGTCCGCGCCGAGGAGCAGGAGAGCTTCCTGCACGCCGGCTCATGGCAGGGCTATCCGGGCTGGATGAAGGCGGACGCCCTCGTGTCCGCCCCTCCGCCCGAGTCCGGCCCGATCGTCCGGGTGCGCCAGGCCCTGCTTCAGCGCGGCGACGATCTGCTGACCCTCTCCGTCGGCACGCGCCTGTCCTTCGTCTCGGACAGCGGCACGGCGACCGTCGTGCGCCTGCTCGACGGCTCGCTCGCCGAGATCCCGTCGGCCTCCCTGTACACGGCGCCGGCGGCGCCGACCGCCGCTTCTCGCGCCGAGATCATACGCACCGCCGAGCTCTTTCTCGGCACGAGCTACTATTGGGGAGGCCGCTCCGGCGTTCAGGCCGACCCGAAGATCGGCGTGGACTGCTCGGGGCTCGTGAGCCTGGCCTACCGAATCCACGGCCGCGACGTGCCGCGCGACTCGCACGAGCAGAAGCTTCACGCCAAGCCCGCCCGCAGCGCCGAGCTTCAAGCCGGCGACCTGATCTTCCTGACCGACGACGAGACGAGCGACCGCATCACGCACGTCATGATCTTCACCGGCGGCGACGGGCTCATCGAAAGCCGCAAATCCTCGGGCCGCGTGCTGCGCACCACCTTCCTCGAGCGCTTCGGCCAGCCTCTGACCGCCATCGAGTCCGGCGACGCGGTGACCGACCTCTCCTTCGCGCGGCCCCGACGACGGCGCCTCTTCTTCGGCTCGTACTTCTAGATGGCGAAAAAGCCCCTGATCCACTTCGTCGGCATCGGCGGGGCGGGCATGAGCGCGCTGGCCCAGATCCACGCCCTGGACGGAGGCCCGGCCACGGGCTCCGACCGGGATTTCGACCGCGGCCGCGGCGCGGGCCTGAAGGCCAAGCTTTCGGCTCTCGGCGTGCGCCTCTTCCCTCAGGACGGAAGCGCCGTCGCGCGCGAGACGGACCTCGTCGTGCTCTCCACCGCCATCGAGGACTCCAACCCCGAGATCGCCGCGGCCAAGGCCCTCGGCGTGCCCCTGATGCACCGCTCCGAATTCCTGGCGCGCTATGTGTCGGGCATGCGCACCATCGCGGTCACCGGCACCAGCGGCAAATCGACCGTCGTCGCGATGATCTTCGAGATACTCGAGTCGGCCGGACGAGGGCCCTCGGTCATCACCGGCGGCAGCCTCATCGCGCTTCAGAAGAAAGGCCTCACCGGCAACGCCTTCCGCGGGGAGTCGGAGCTCCTCGTCGTCGAGGCCGATGAGAGCGACGGCTCGCTCGTCAATTACAAGCCGGCCGTGGGCGTCTTCCTCAACCTGACCAAGGACCATCTCGAGGTCTCCGCGTTGCGCGAGATCTTCCTCAAATTCCGGGCCAACGTCGCGACGGCCCTCGTGAGCGCCGACGACCCCGCGCTCGCCGGGATACGCGCCGATTCATCGTTCGGCTTGGCGTCCGGCGACGTGCGCGCCGAGGGCCTGGTACTGAGCGCGGGCGGCTCGGAGTTTCGCGTGAGGGACACCGCCTTCAAGCTTCCCGTCCCGGGCCGCTTCAACGCCGAGAACGCCGTTGCCGCTATCGCCGCGTGCGTCAACGAGGGCGTCAGCCTCGCCGACTGCAGCCGGGCGCTGGCTTCCTTCCAGGGCGTGGCGCGCCGCTTCCAAAGCCTCGGGACCGCGCACGGCGTGGAGGTCGTCGACGACTTCGCCCACAATCCCGCCAAGATCGCCGCGACCCTTACCGCGGCCCGCCTGCGCGGCCGCCGGACCTTGGCCGTCTATCAGCCTCACGGCTTCGCGCCGACCCGCCACCTCAAGAACGAACTCATCGCCGCCTTCGCCGAGGGCCTGCGCCCCGACGACCGCCTCTGGCTTCCCGACATCTACTACGTCGGCGGCACCGCCAGCAAGGACATCTCCTCGAACGACGTCGTCGCCCCGCTGCGCGCCAAGGGACTGAACGCCTTCCACGTTCCCGATCGCGCCGCGATCGTCGCCCTGATCGCGGCCGAGGCGCGCGAAGGCGACCTCGTGATCGTGATGGGCGCTCGCGATCCCTCCCTCTCCGACTTCGCCCGCGACATTCTGGCCGCGCTGAAGACCGCTTAAAGCCATCCCCGCGCTTCCAACGCAGTAAGCGTTGGGGATAACTCCTTCTAGGCCCTTTCCGGATCAAACGCCGGGACTTTCGGCCCAGGGCAAAAAGCGCCGTTCCCTTATACTGGAGATCAGATGAGGATCTCCTCGCTCTTAGCCGCCCTTCTGCTGGCCGCGCCCGCCTCGGCGCAGACGCGCGTCGCGGCGCCCGTCGCCGCGCCGGTCACGGGCATCCCCCTTCAAATCGGCGCCGCCCCCGTCCCGGGACTCTCCATGGCGCCGGCGCTCTCGCTGTCCGCGCCCTTGTCGTTGTCGGCCGCCGCGCTCGCGATGCCGGCGCCGATGATCGCGCCCTCCGCCATTCAGACCGTTCGCCCCGCCGCCTTCGCCCCTCTCCCGGTCAAGGTCGCCGCGCTGAACGCGGGAATCTCGAAAGCCGTCGCCTCGCTCGCCGATAACCCCGCCTCCGGCGCCGCCGCGCTGACCGCGGGCCGGGACATCGAGGCGCTGCTCACCGGCGCCGGTCTTTCCGTGCCGTCCGCGGCCGACGAAACCGCCGCTCCCGCGGAGCTGGCCTTCGCCTTAAGCGCCTCGCCGTCGCTCGCCGCGCGCGCCGACGACCTGGCAGACTCGAAGGGCCTCAAGGCCGGGCGCATGAGCGGCGCCGACTTCCTGTCGATCCTCGAAGAGGCGCGCGCCTCGGCGCCGGCCGCCCCGACTCCCGCCGCCGACGCGGCGGCGCGCGAGATCACGGCCCAGGTCGTGCGCTTCGCGCGCGCCCTCATACCCGCCGACAAGCCGCTGGCCGACAGCGTCCGCCGCGCGCTCGCGGTGTGGCAGGTCTTCGACCAGGAGATGAGCATCGCCGCGTCGAAGGGCACGCTGGAAGCGATCGTCGCCGACGCCACGCTCTTCGCCTCGCAGGTCGAAGCATCGGTCGAGCCGGTCAAAACCCCGAAGCTTAATTTGACCCTGGCGCCGCAGGCGCCGCAGGTCGTCATTGATTCGCCGAAGGCGAATCAACATCCCGAAGATCCGAACGATTACGCCTCCGTCAACGTGCCCGGCAGCATCTTCGGCTGGAAGCCCATCGAGCAGTCCCCGAACCACGGCCTGCCGCCGCTCGACGCCTTGATCCGCCGCGTCCTCGGCGATAAGAAAAGCGCCTACGCGAAGGGCTTCGAGCTTCCCGGCGCGGCCAGGCGCGAGGACGCGCGCGTCTATTTCTACGGCGAGCGCCACACCGACGGCGAGCTGATCAGCGCCAACATGAAGAGGCTCGTCGAAGACGCCCGCCCCGGCAAGCCGGTCATCGTGCTCGTCGAGGGCTACACCGGCTGGAGCCTGCGCGGCTGGCCGGCGGTCAAGTATCTCGCCGACCGAGGCCTCGATCCCGACGCGCTGAACGCCAAGGGCATCATGAGCGGCGAAGTCGAGGTGCGCGGCTGGGACGCCGCCGGAAACTACGACGACTCGAAGCACCCCCTCCTGCAGCAACACATGGATCAGCTCGAGCTCAATCATCTCGCCCACGGCGAGACGCGCGGCTGGCGCTACTACCGCGATTTCACGCGCGCGGCGCTCACGGCCTGGCGCAGCTACCGGGAGCTTTGGCGCGCGGCCATCGTCGTTCGCAACGGCGACCTCAACAACGCCGTCGCGAAGGCCGGGGCGGACGCCGACGCTTCGGGCGCGACGGTGCACGTCATCGCGGGCACGGATCACCTGATGCAGAACCCGCGGCTGGTCGGCTGGCCCCTGATCGGCCGCCCGTCCATGCGCAAGACCTTGCGCGACGCGCTCGGCGGCCGCCCGTTCTGGGCGAGCCAGCCGCCCAACACCCAAGACTAGCCCTCCGGTAAAGTTGGTAGAATTTCGGCCATGAAACGAGCGCTCGCGGCCGGACTATTCCTGACCTTGGCTCTTCCCGCCGCGGCCGCCCGTCCCAAGCACAAGATCAAGGCCGCCTCCGCGCCCGCGGAGCCCCGCGTCGCCGCCGCGCCGCCTCTCTACCCGGTCCGCTCGACCGAGCCGATCGTCTTCGTCTGGCCTCCCGAGAACATGCCGCTCGCGGCCGAGGGCGAGTTCATCCTGGGCTCGGTCCAGCCTTCGACGGCGCCCTTCACGATCAACGGCGTCACCGTCACGGTCCACCGCGACGGCGGCTTCCTCGCGTGGCTGCCGATCGCGCCGGGCACGTTCACCTTCCGCGGCGAGCTGACCTTGTCGTCGGTCACGACGGCGACGGCCGAGCGGCACATCCTCGTGCCCGTGCCCGCGGCGCCCTTGCCCGGCAAGCTCGCCATCGACCCGGCCTCGCTGTCCCCCAAGTCCGACCTCGAGCTGCGAGGCGGAGACCTTCTGACGGTCCGCATGAAGGCGACCCCCGGCAAGCCCGCGCGCTTCCGCGTCGGCAAGGACGACTGGCTGCCGATGCGCGCCGTCAACGCGGCGCTCGGGACCTATGAAGGAACGAAGCTCATCGCGCCCGGCACGGACTTCGAGCCGAACCCGGTCGAGTACGAGCTCGGCTCCGGATGGTCCTCCATCAAGGTCAAGGGCACGGCGCGCGTGTCCTCGTCCGCGAAGCCCTTCCCCGTCGCGACGGTGAAGACGAGCACGGCCGGATTTACGAGCGTCAAGACCGGCCCCGCGGACGGCTTCCTTATGTTCCCTCTCCCCGGCACGCGCCTGCCGGTGACCGGGCGGGAGAACGGCTCGCTGCGCGTGCGCCTCTCCGACTCGCTGTCGGGCTGGATCGAGGCGAAGGACGTCGAGGTCTCGACCGTCGCCAATGCGCCGCGCGCGGTGACGGGCACGATCGCCATCGCGAAGACCGAGCTCGGCGCGACCGTCAAGATCGGGGTGTCGGAGAAGGCCGCCTTCGACATCGAGCCCTCGGCCGGGCTCGACGCGCTGACCGTGCGCCTGTACAACGCGACCGGCCACACGAACTGGATGATCAACGACGCGCCCGATTTCGTCCAGGAGGTCCGCTGGCGCCAGGAAGCGACCGACGTCGTGGCCGTGACCATCCTGCTCAAGCCTGCCGAGACCTTGTGGGGCTGGTGGCCGAGCTACGACGGCGGGTCTTTGCGCCTCGACCTGCGCCGAGCCCCGAAGATCTCGGAGAAAAAGCCGCTGTCGGGCATCAAGGTCATGCTCGATCCCGGCCACATGCCGTCGGCGACGGGCGCGACGGGACCGCTCGGCACGCGCGAGATGGACGCCAATTACGCGATCGCCCTGGCGGCGAAGGCCCGCCTCGAGCGCGCGGGCGCGACCGTCCTGATGACGCGCAACGATCCCCTCAGCGAGGTCTCGCTCGTGGACCGTCCGAGGCAGGCCGTCGAGCGCGGCGCGGACATTTTCGTCAGCCTCCACAACAACGCCCTGCCCGACGGCGAGAACCCGACGGCCAAGCCGCGCGGATTCACCGTCTTCTACTATCACCCGCAAAGCCTCGAGCTCGGCCGCGCCGTGCACGAGGCCTACCGCGAACGGATCAAGCTCGCCGACGAAGGGCTGCGCTGGGGCAATCTGCTCGTCGCCCGCCAAAGCGCGATGCCCGCGATACTCGTGGAGACCGCCTACATGATCTTCCCCGACCAGGAAGCCCTGCTCAACGACGCCCCCTTCCGCGACGAGCTCGCCAAGGCGCTCGTGACGGGCCTCGAGAAGTTCCTGCGCTCCGCGCGGAGGAAGCCATGATCACCCCCGGCGCCGGAGCCCTGCCCGCCCTCGTCGACCTGCTGCAGTTCCTGTCCTCCGTGAAGGAGGCCGAGGAGGACCAGGTCTGGGCGCGCGTCCTCGACAAGCTCGCCGCCGCGCTCGACTGCGAAGCCGCGACCTACTTCGTCTTCCTGCCCAAGCAGGCCCAGCTCATCGCGCGCGCGTCGCTCGGCTCCGCGGGCCGCGGCGGCCGGGAACTCCACGTCGAGTCCGGCAAGGGGCTTTGCGGCTGGGTCGCGAAGTACCGCGAGCCCGTGATGACGGCCGACGCCTACGCCGACCCGCGCTTCCTGAAGCAGTTCGACGAGGAGACCGGATACAAGACGAGCCGCGTGCTGGCCGTCCCCCTTCTCGACCGCATGGAGCTGGCCGGCGTCATCGAGCTCATCAATCCGCGAAGCGGACCCTTCACCGAGGCCGATCTCGCCTTCGTCTCGGCCGCCTGCGCGGCCTGCGCCCTGGCGCTGCGCGCGCTGCGATTGGAGTCGACCGTCGACAAGGTCACCGCCCACAACGCCTCCATCCTCGAGAACCTCGGCGGCGGCTTCGTCGCGGTGGACACCCACGGCCGCGTGATGCTGTGCAACCCGGCCGCGAAGAAAATCCTCGGCCTCGCCGCGGATCTTCCGATGAACCAGCCGGTGGACGTGACCTTGATGATGATCCCCGGGATGGCCGAGATCCTCATGGATACCTTGGTCAAGAAGGAGACCGTCAAGCGCCAGGACCTGCGGTGGAAGCACAAGGGCGAAAACCGCGTGCTCGGCTACTCGACCTTGCTCATTCAGGATCCGCACGGCCAGGTGGTCGGCGCGGGCGTCACCTTCCAGGACATCACCTCCTTCCAAAAGAAGGCATGAAGGCGCACACCGAGTACCTCACTTTCGAGACGCCCGAGCGCCGGGCGCTCGTCAACATCACCGAGCGCCTCGCCGCGATCACCGCGAAGTCGAAGATCAAGGAAGGGATGTGCCTCGTCTCCGCGATGCACATCACCGCGGGCATCTGGGTCAACGACGAGGAGCCCGGCCTCAAGCAGGACCTGATGGACTGGCTCGACCGCCTGGCGCCCGTCGCGGACTACCGTCATCACCGGACCGGCGAGGACAACGGCGACGCCCACCTCAAGCGCACCTTGCTCGGCCACCAGGCGATCCTGCCCGTCACCAACGGCGCGCTCGACCTCGGCCCCTGGGAGCAGGTGTTCTACGCCGAGTTCGACGGGCGCCGCCGCAAACGCGTCGTCGTCAAGGTGATGGGCGAGTGAAGCCGGCGCTTCTTCTCTGGCCGCTGCTCGCCGCGGCGGTCCTCTACCTCGGCCTGCGCCGCTTCGAGCGGGCCATGGTGTTCGCCCCGTCGCGCGAGATGCTCGCTCATCCGGGAACGGTCGGCCTCGCCTACGAGCCGCTGATGCTGACCGCCTCCGACGGCGTGCGGCTGCGCGCCTGGTGGATACCGGGCCCGTCCGCCGAATCGCCCGTGATGCTCTGCCTCCACGGCAACGGCGGAAACCTCTCCCACCGCACCGACAAGATGCGACTGTTCCACGACGCGGGCGCCGCTCAGCTCTGGCTCGAGTGGCGCGGCTACGGCGAAAGCGGCGGCCGCCCCGACGAGCCGGGGCTTTACCGCGACGCGCTCGCCGGCTGGGCGTGGCTCAGCGCGGTCAAGGCGCTCCCCGCCGCCCGCCTCGTGCTGTACGGCGAGTCGCTCGGCAACGGCCCCGCCATCGAGCTCGCGACGCGCGTGCCCGCCGCGGGCCTCATCGTGGACAGCGCCTTCACCTCGGTCGCGGACATGAGCCGCCGCATCCTGCCCCGGTTCCCGCCGCGCCTCCTCAGCCTGCGCTTCGACAACCTCTCCCGCCTGCCGCGCGTGACGATCCCCACGCTTTTCCTGCACAGCCCCGAGGACGACATCATCCCCTACGAGATGGCCCGCCGCAACTACGCCGCCTCCGGCGCCGCCCAGAAAAGCCTCGTCGACCTCAAGGGCTCGCACAACGAGGGCTTTCTGGACGCGGGAAGCGCCTACCCGAAGGCGATCCGGAACTTCCTCGCCTCGCTTCCGAAGGAAGCTCCGAAGCCTTAGCGCGCTATTCGGAGTCGACGCCGCGCTGGGGGCAGTCGGGGCGAAGAAGGCACGAGGCGCACTGGGGATTAGCGGCCTTGCACACGCGCCGGCCGTGCCAGATCACCGCGTGGGACCAGAACACCCAGTCCTTGCGCGGGACGATCTCGGCCAGGTCGCTCTCGATCTTGACCGGGTCCTCCTCGTCGGTGAGGCCGAAGCGGAAGGCGAGGCGCTTCATGTGCGTGTCCACGACCACGCCCTCGGGCTTGCCGTAGATCTCGCCGAGGACCACGTTGGCGGTCTTGCGCGCGACGCCGCGCAGGGCGAGCAGGCCCTCCATCGTGTCCGGGACCTTGCCGCCGTGGACGTCGCGCACGGCCGCGGCGGTCTCGATGATCGCCTTCGCCTTCATCCGGTAGAAGCCGCAGGAGCGCACGATCGCCTCGAGCTCGGCGGGGTCGGCCTTCGCGTAGTCGTCCAGGGTCTTGTAGCGCTTGAACAGGGTCTTCGTCGTCGCGTTGACGCGCACATCGGTGCACTGAGCCGACAGGATCACCGCGAACAGGAGCTCGTGGGGCGCCGTGTAGTCGAGCTCGCAGTGAGCGTCCGGATAGAGCCGGCGCAGGCCCTTGATGAGCTTCTTCGCGCGCTCGATTTTGACGCTCACCGCTTCTCGATCGGGTAGTAGTAGATCCCGAGGTTGACCGGGTTGTCGACGAAGTTCCGAACCCAGGTCCGAATGCCGTAGACGCCGGCCGGGTGGACGGTGAAGATCGCCGGCGCGTCGTCGAAGCCTTTCGCGAGGATCTTCCTGTACAGCGCCGCGCGCTTGACGGGAGACGGCTCGCCGGCCGCCTTTTCGATCAGGGCGTCGAGCTCCGGATCCGAGAAGCCCTGCGCCGACGGGTAGCGGCCCGAAGAGTGATAGAACGCGTAGATGAAGTTGTGCGCGTCGGGATAGTCCGCGAGCCAGCCGCGCACGAACAGCGGCATCAGATGGCGCTGGGTCTTGTCGAGGAAGCTCGCCCAATCCACTCCGCGCAGGTCGACGCGGAACTTGGGGTTGAGCTTCTCGATGTTCTTTTTCAGGATCTGCGCCGCCGCCTCGCGGTTCTCGCTGCCGGTGTTGTAGGTGAGCGTGAAGCGGAAGCCCTTGTCCCAGACCCGCCCGCCCCACGCCTTGCGCAAATGCGCCTCGGCCTTCTTGAGGTCGTAGGAGTAGCGCGGCTGATTCGGATCGTAGCCCGGGACGCTCGGCGGGATCGGGCCGAGAGCGCGCGCCGCCGTTCCTTTAAAGGTGTCGCGCAGGATCGCCTCGTAGTCGAAGGCGCACGAGAAGCCGCGCCGCACCTCGGCGTCGGCGAAGAAGTCGGCCGGAATCCCCTCCCCGTCGAGCTTTCCGGAGCCGATGTCGGGGTTGGCGACGGGGTTGATCTTGACCGTGAAGAACATCGCGGGATCGGTCTGCAGCCGGCGCAGGCCGTCGAGCAAGGCCACGCCCGGGATGCCGATCAGCTGGGCCGCGTACGGGCGCGGCGTCTCGATGAGGTCCGCGTCGCCGGCCTGGAGCATGAGCTTGCGCGTATTGAGCTCGGGCACCGACTTGATCAGAATCTGCTTGAGCTTCGCCGGGCCGCGAAAGTACGCGTCGTGGCGGGCCAACAAAACGTAGCGCGCGGTCTTGTCCCAGCGCACGAGCTTGAAGGGGCCGGCGCCGTTCATGTGTTCGTAAAAGTAGGATTTTTCCTTGGGCGGATCGTTGAAGCCCTTCCAGGCCGCCGCCGTCCCGTCCCAATCCCCGTGCGCGATCGCCCAGGCTTTCGGAACGACGTATGACCACCTCGCCATGATCCCAAGAAACGGCCCGAAGGGCCGCGGCAGCGAGATCACCAAGTCGTTGCCGTCCACCCGCACCGCCTTCTCGAGCGCCGCGAAGTCGAGCGTGACCGTCCCCGAGGAATTCCGGGTCGAGGGGACGCCCGCGATCGGCTCCAGCAGGAGTCCCGAGGGCCCCCCCGCGCGATCCGTGATCATGAAGCGCAGCAGCGAGTACCGCGCGTCCTCGGGCGTGACCTCGGAGCCGTCGTGGAACTTGACGCCCTTGCGGATCGGGAACCGGTAGGTCCGGCCGTCCGGCGAGATCAGCTTGTTCTTAAGGGAAGGGACCTTCTCCGCGATGCGCGGCTCATAGTCGGACAGCGAAGCTCCCTTGAACGCGATCAAGGTCTCGTAGACGTTCTGGATCACCGACTGGCTCGACGCGTCGTACGGGTAAGCCGGGTCGAGGCCGCCGACCTCGCCGATCTCCAGGTTCGTGAACATGTCCGGGCTCTTGACCGTTTCGGCGGCGGACGCGACGGCGGCGGCCAGCAGGAGGGCGGTGATCATTCCGGCACGATAGCGTTTTTGAGACGGCCATTTCCACTGGAGGAAATAACACAGCTTACAGGCCGTCCCGCTCCTTCCAATGTTTGACCTAGATCAACTTCCGCCTACCGATGCAGTGATAGAATCGGGCCATGGAAGCCAAAGCCAACTGCGCGTCTAAATGTTCCTGCCGCATCCTCGAGTTCCTCGAGTCTTCGATCGGCAAAAAGATCATGGTCGCCATGGCCGGAGTCCTGCTGTGCGGCTTTCTCGTCACCCACCTGCTCGGGAACCTGCTGATGTTCGTCGGCGGAGAGGCCTTCAACCACTACGCCGAGATGCTCGAGAGCAACAAGCTTCTGCCTGCCGCGGAGATCGGCCTCGTCGTCCTCTTCCTCCTGCACATCGTCCTCTCCATTCGCGCGACGCTCGCCAACCTCGCCGCCCGTCCCGTGGGCTACGAGGTCTATAAGGGAAAAGGCGCGCGCACGCCCGGCTCGCGCACGATGGCGTGGACGGGGACCTTGATCCTCGCCTTCATCATCATCCACGTCGCGACCTTCAAGTACGACGTCGGCGGCCTCAAGGGAACCGACCTGTTCGCGCACGTGCTCGGCTGGTTTTCCAATCCTCTGTACGCGGCCTTCTACGTTCTCGCGGTCGCCGGCGTGGGCCTGCACCTCTCGCACGGCGCGCAGAGCGCGATGCAGACGTTCGGCATCAGCCACCCGCGCTACACTCCGCTGCTGAAGAAGGCCGGCCTCGCCTTCGCCTTCCTGATTTTCGTCGGCTTCGCGTCCCTGCCCGTTTACTTCGGCTTTTTTCACAAACCCAGCCTGGCCTGCTGCGCATCCGCGCCGATCGAAGGAGGCTCCAAGTGAAGCTCGAATCCAAGGTTCCGACGGGCCCGATCGAAAAGTCGTGGGACAAGCACCGCTTCGAGCTGAAGCTGGTCAACCCGGCCAACAAGCGCAAGTTCAAGATCCTCGTCGTCGGCACCGGCCTCGCCGGCGCCTCCGCCGCCGCCAGCTGCGCCGAGCTCGGCTATCAGGTCGAGTCGTTCTGCGTCCAGGACTCCGCGCGACGGGCGCACTCGATCGCCGCCCAGGGCGGAATCAACGCCGCGAAGAACTATCCCAACGACGGCGACTCGATCTGGCGCCTGTTCTACGACACGGTCAAGGGCGGCGACTTCCGCGCCCGCGAGGCCAACGTGTACCGCCTCGCCCAGGTCTCCAACGCCATCATCGACCAGTGCGTGGGCCAGGGCGTGCCTTTCGCGCGCGAGTACGGCGGCACGCTCTCCAACCGCTCCTTCGGCGGCGCGCAGGTCTCGCGCACGTTCTACGCGCGCGGCCAGACGGGCCAGCAGCTCCTGCTCGGCGCGTACTCCGCGCTGATGCGCCAGGTCGGCGCGGGAGCGGTCAAGCTTCACACCCGCCGCGAGATGCTCGACCTCGTCGTCATCGACGGCGTGGCGCGCGGCATCATCGTCCGGGACCTCGTCACCGGCAAGCTCGAGCGGCACATGGGCGACGCGGTCATCCTCTGCACCGGCGGCTATGCCAACGCGTACTACCTCTCGACGAACGCGAACTCCTGCAACGTCACCGCGACGTGGCGCGCGTACAAGCGCGGCGCCGCCTTCGCCAACCCGTGCTACACGCAGATCCACCCGACCTGCGTCCCGGTCTCGGGCGATCACCAGTCCAAGCTGACGCTCATGTCCGAGTCGCTGCGAAACGACGGACGGGTGTGGGTTCCGAAGAAGAAGGGCGACAACCGCAAGCCGCAGGACATTCCGGAGGACGAGCGCGACTACTACCTGGAGCGCAAGTACCCCGCCTTCGGCAACCTCGTCCCCCGCGACATCGCCTCGCGCGCGGCGAAGCAGATGACCGACGACGGCCGCGGCGTGGGCAAGACCGGCCTGTCCGTCTACCTCGACTTCGCCGACGCCATCAAGCGCATCGGCCTCGACAAGGTCAAGGAGAAGTACGGCAACCTCTTCGACATGTACCACCACATCACCGACGAGAACCCTTACGAGCAGCCGATGCGCATCTACCCCGCGCTGCACTACACGATGGGCGGCCTGTGGGTGGACTACAACCTGATGACCACCATACCGGGCCTGTTCTGCCTGGGCGAGGCCAACTTCTCCGACCACGGCGCCAACCGCCTCGGCGCCTCGGCGCTGATGCAGGGCCTGGCGGACGGCTACTTCGTCCTGCCCTACACGATCGGCGGCTACCTGACGGGCAACAAGCTCCCCAAGGTGACGACCGAGCACAAGGCGTTCGCCGAGGCCGAGGGCGACGTCGCCGCCCGCACCAAGGCCCTGCTCGGGGCCAACGGCAAGAAGACGCCGCAGGCGTTTCACCGCGAGCTCGGCCACATCATGTGGGACAACGTCGGCATGGGCCGCAACGCGAAGGGCCTGCAGACCGCCCTGTCGAAGATACCCGAGGTCCGCGCCGAATTCTGGAAGAACGTCTCGGTCGTCGGCGTCGGCGAGGACTTCAACCAGACGCTCGAGCGCGCCGGCCGCGTGGCCGATTTCCTCGAGTTCGGCGAGCTGCTGGCCAAGGACGCCCTCATGCGCGAGGAATCGTGCGGCGGCCACTTCCGGGAAGAGCACCAGACGCCGGACGGCGAGGCGAAGCGCGACGACGAGAAGTTCGCGCACGTCGCGGCCTGGGAGTACAAGGGCGAGGGCAAGGACCCCGTGCGCCACACCGAGCCCCTGACGTTCGACAACGTTCACATCGCGCAGAGGAACTACGCCTAACATGAACATCACTCTGAAGGTCTGGCGTCAGAAGGGTCCGGCCGCCCCCGGCGGCCTCGTCGAATACACCGTCTCCGGCGTCGTGCCCGAGATGTCCTTCCTCGAGATGCTCGACACCCTCAACGAGCAGCTCGTGACCAAGGGCGAGGATCCCCTCGCCTTCGACAGCGACTGCCGCGAGGGCATCTGCGGCATGTGCGACCTCGTCATCGACGGGCAGGCCCACGGACCGGACAAGGGTGCGACAACCTGCCAGCTCCACATGCGGCGCTACAAGGACGGCGACGTCGTCACCGTGGAGCCCTTCCGCTCGAGGGCCTTCCCTCTCGTCAAGGACCTCGTCGTGGACCGTTCGTCCTTCGACCGCATCCAAGCCGCCGGCGGCTTCGTCTCGATCAATACCGGCAACGCGGTGGACGGCAACAACATCCTGATCCCGCATTCCATGGCCGAGAAGGCCATGGACGCCGCCTCCTGCATCGGCTGCGGCGCCTGCGTGGCCGCCTGCCCGAACGCCTCGGCGATGCTGTTCGTCGCGGCCAAGATCAGCCAGTACGCTCTTCTGCCCCAGGGCCAGCCCGAGCGCGAGAAGCGCGTGCTCGCGATGCGCGAGGCGATGGACGCGGAAGGCTTCGGGCACTGCACGAACGAGTACGAGTGCGAGGCCGCCTGCCCCAAGGAGATCAAGATCTCGAACATCGCGCGGCTCAACCGGGAGTTCTTCCGCGCGACGCTCGTTTCAGAATAGGACGCTTGCAGCTCAACGAGGACTTCGGCGTAGCACCCTCCAAGCTCGAAGACCTCAAGGCCCGCATCGTCCGTCTGAAAATAGACCTTCGTCTCGTCGAGGAGTCGTTTTCGCGCGGCGGCGGCAAGGGCGGCCAGAAGGTCAACAAGACCTCCAACCGCGTCCAGCTCGCCTATCCGCCGCTCGACGTCCGCGTGGCCTGCCAGCGCGAGCGCAAGCGCAGCCTCAACCGCTTCCTCGCCCTGCGCGAGCTCGTCGACCAGATCGAGATGAAGATTTCTCCCGAGACCTCCGAACGGCTCCGCGAAATGGAGCGCCTGCGCCGCCGCAAGGCGCGCTCCCGCGCCCGCTCGGCGGAAAAGCACGCGGCCGGCTAGGTCCGGGTCACTCCTGCGCCGGCTGACCCTGGCTCTGGCCGCTATCCTTCGGACAGATCCCCCGGTCCGTCTCGACCTGGTCGCAGACGCCGTCGCCGCAATAGCCCCGGGCTCCGCCGCCCTGAGGCATGCCGCCTCCCCGCGTCGCCGCGCCCGAACCGGAACCGCCCTGGCCCGTCATCCCGCCGCGCCCGCCGCCGCCGCTCATGCCTCCGCCTCCGCCCGCGCCGCCGCGTCCTCCGCGTCCTCCGCCGGAACCGCCGCCTGAGCCCTGCCCCTGACCTCCCTGCGACCCGCGGCCGCCTCCCCCCTTATCGAGGCCGGGAGACGGAGTGAGATGGCGCGTGCCCGAGGAGGACTTCGGCGCGCCCTCGGTGTCGTCGCGCAGGCCGTCGAAGGCGTCCGTCTCCTCGCCGCTCAGCAGGAGGCGCAGCTTCGCGTTCCCGGCGGCGATGGCCCGGCGGACCTCGGCGTCGACGCCCTCGAGGATGCGCCGGGCCTTGTCTTCCCGTTTCCGGCCGAGGCTCAAGACGGAGGTGAGCCGCGAGAGGCGCTCGTCCGGAGACCGCAGATAGACCGCGGGCTTGCGTTCCCCCCGATCGGGAAGATCGTCCTGCGCCCGCCCGGCCGCGGCGCCGCCCAGAACGAGAACGATCGCCGCCCAAAATCGATATCCGTTTCGCATCGCCGCCTCCCCCTTCCTCAGGCCAGTGTAGAGCGCGCCCTGAAAATAAGCAAGGGATTCGCGCGGCGGCCGCCGCGGCCGCGCTCGAGGGCGCTCCACTTGCTAACATTACTGAGTCATGCTCCGCGCCCTCCGGATCCTGCCGCTGCTCCTCGTCTGCCTCGCCTCCCCCGCGAGCGCCCAGGGGCGCCCTCCGGTGGAGCGCACCGACTCCGCCGCGCAAGAGCTCGCCGCCGACGTGAAGCGCTCCCCCACCACGCGGGGGAACGTCCGCGAGCGCCTGGAGAGGCTGATGCATTTCGCGATGGCCAGCGGGCGCCCGGAGCGCTACCTGCGCAAGGAGAAGGTCCAGCACGTCCATAAGCTCGCCGCCTCGGGCAGGCTCGACGAGGCCGCGAAGATGGTCGACCTCCTTTATCAAGAGATCGGAACGGCCGGCGAGCGCGAGCCGGCGCCTCCCGGGCCTCCCCTGGACGGCCCGTTCGGAGAACGGCCCATCGTGGGGCCCGGCCACGACGTTCCGCTGATGCTCTCCGCGCCCCCCGCGCCCCGCCCCATCGAGAGGTCCGAGATACCCGCGGCCTCGCCCCTGCCCGAGCTCGCGCGCGCCGTCCTTCGGGCCGAGCCCCCGGCTCCGGCGGAGAAGCCGTCGCCGAGGCCGTTGATCCTGATCGCGGCCGGCCTGATCCTGTTTCCGGCGGCCCTGATCGCGGCCGCGGCCTGGAAATTCCGGAGGAAAACCGAGGCCGCCGAAGCCAAGCAGTCCCTGACCGACAAGTACGCCATCGGGAGCCTGATCACCAGCGGCGGCATGGGCGAGGTCTACGAAGGCCAGGACCTCACGCTGGGACGCAAAGTGGCGCTCAAGAGGATGCTTCCGGACCTCAAGCTCGACGCGTCCCTGCGCCAGCAGTTCCTGCAGGAAGCCCGGACCGTCGCCAAGCTCACGCATCCCTACATCGTCCAGATCCACGATTGCATGGAAAGCGGCGAGGACGTCTACCTGGTCTTCGAGTTCGTCAAAGGCAAGACCCTCGCGCAAATCCTGACCGAGAGGCCGCGCCTGCCTCTCAAGGAATGCCTGCGGATCTTCTCGCACGTCTGCCAGGCCGTCGATCACGCGCACAAGAACCACATACTGCACCGCGACCTCAAGCCCGCCAACATCATGATCGACGAGAACGGCATCGCGCGCGTGATGGATTTCGGCATCGCCCTGGAGTCCACGCGCACGATGGCGAGCGCCGGGCCGGGCTTCCTCGACGCCTCGGGGACCTTGCGCTACATGCCGCCGGAGCAGCATTACGGCAAGAGCGTGCGCGCCTCGGACGTCTACGCGATGGGCGTCTGCCTCTACGAGATGACGACCGGCACCTTGCCCTTCGCCGCCGGCAGCGTCGACGAGCTCATCGAGCAGAAGCGCGGCCGCCGCTTCCCGGCGCCGAGCGCCCTGGTCCCCGGGCTGCCCAAGGAGTTCGACCTCTTCGTGACCGCGGTCCTCGCGCCCGACCCGCAGGACCGCATGGGAAGCGCGCTCGAGTTCCTCGAGCTCCTCGAGGGGGTCGCCGCCGCATGAAGCACTTCACGCCCGAGGAAGCCGACGCCCTCATCCCCGAAATCGAGAAGATATTCGAGGCCGTCGCCGCGCTCGCCGCCTCGGCCGAGGCGAAAGCCGAGAGCCTGCGCAAGCGGCAGATGACCGGAGACGAAGACCAGGCCGGCGCGGCCATCGAGCGCTCCCAGCTCCAATTCCTCGCCTCGGGCATCAACCGTCAGATGCAGCTCATCGTCGAGCTCGGCGCCCTGCCCAAGGGCGTGAGCCCGGCCCTCGTGGACTTCCCCTCCCGCGTCGACGGCCGCGAGGCCTACCTGTGCTGGAAGCTCGGCGAGAAGCGCGTTTCTTATTATCATCCCGTGGACGAAGGCTTCTCCACGCGCAAGCCGCTTCCCAAGCGACGCTGACGCCACACGCCGGACAAAAAAGCGTTGCCTCCCCGCCGTCGCCAGCCTCCGCCCGCGTGTCTATAATGGCGGTGACGGCGTACATGGAGGTCCTATGGACAAAGCGAAACGGCGGTTTTTGTGCGCGGCCCTCGGCGTGGCGGCCTGCTTCGCTCTATGGGAATTGCGCGCCGCGCCGCCCGCCGTCGGCCCGGCCGCGCCGCCCTACGCGACCCGCTGCTCCGTCGTCGATGCGAATACCGTGGAGGGCTTCGTGACGAATCTCGGCCCGGCCCTCCTCCAGGTCAACGGCACGGTCAGCTTCAGCTTCACCGTGGCGAACTCGATGTCGCGCCCGACGGTGCAGGCGCCGGGCGCCGCCTTGATTCCCTCCGGACAAACCGCGAGCGTCGCGCGGGCGCAGCTCGTCTGGAGCCTCATGCCGAGCGAGGTCTGCCAGCTCGACGTGAGCGGCGCGGTCCGGTAGGGGCGTTGAAATTCCCGCAATAATAAGGAGGCCGCATGCAGAGAACATTGGAGAACACGGAGATCAAGAGCCTCAATCAGGCGGACGAGGTCCGGAAATTCGATAAAGGCCGTCTCGAGCTCGTGAACATCGCCGGCCGGACGGTCGGCCGCGCCGTGTTCCAGCCCGGCTGGAAGTGGTCCTCGCACGTCAAGCCGATCGCCAAGACGAAAAGCTGCGAGACGCCGCATTTCCAGTATCAGGTCTCGGGCCGGATGCAGGTCGTCATGGACGACGGGACCGAGTTCGTCACGAAGCCCGGAGACGTCGCGAACATCCCTTCGGGCCACGACGCCTGGGTCATCGGCGACGAGCCGGTGATCGTCGTCGATTTCCAGGGCTTCGTCGACTACGCCAAAGCCAAGTAGCGGCATCTTCGCGTCGAATTGCTAGTATCCCGGCATGCCGGTCAAACGCGCCCTGGCGGTCTTCCTCCTGCTCGCTTTGGCCGGCTGCCGGGACGGCGGGGACGCGAACGCCGGGCGGACGATCGTCCTCTGGGAGCAGGAGGACGCGGCGGTCGCCCCCTTCCTCGACAACCTGTTCGCGGCCTTTAAAAAGCTTCCGGGCAACGCCGACGTCGTCCTCACCCGGGCGCATTACCAGAACGAGGACCTGCGCCAGCAGTTCCAGACCTCCTCCATCGCGGGCAAGCCGCCGGACCTTCTCCTGAGCCCTTCGGACGCGGCCGGGGTCTACTCGATCTCGGGGTTCCTCCTCCCGGTCGACGATCTCTTCGATCTGACGCTGTACACCAAGCCCGTCGTCGAGGCCATCACCGACGGCGGCAAGGCCTGGGGCGTGCCGATGTCCAACGGCAACCACCTCGTGCTCTATTACAACAAGCGCCTGACCCCGACTCCGCCCGCCACGACCGACGAGCTCCAGCGCTTCTGCGCCACTCGCGCCAAGGAATTGAAGCTCCCCCACTGCCTGGCCTACACCCAGAGCGAGCCGTTCTGGCTCATGCCCTGGCTCGGCGCCTTCGGCGGCTGGCCGATGGACGGACGCAAGCCCACGCTCGACACGCCGGCCATGAGCGCCGCGCTCGACTTCGTCCTCAAGCTGCGCGACGACAAGACCATCCCCGACGAGTGCGACTACAACTGCATGGACTCGCTCTTCAAGGAATCCCAGGCGGCCTTCGCCATCAACGGCGACTGGGCCCTGCCCGTCTACGAGAAGCAGCTGGGCAAGGACCTGGGGGTGGCGAAGATACCGAAGGTCTCCGCCACGGGCCGCTGGCCCAGCCCGATGGTCAGCGGCAAGTACCTGATGCTGAGCTCGGCGCTGACCGGCAAGAAGCTCGAGCTGGTGCGGAGGTTCGTCGAGTTCGCGACCTCCGAGGAGATGCAGGTCGCCCAGGTGCGCCAGCTGCGGCGCCTTCCCGCGCTGACCAAGGCCGCGAAATCGCAGGCCGTCCTGGGCGATCCGCTGCTGCGGGCCTCGATGGAGCAGGTCCTGGCGGGCAAGCCCATGCCGATGGCCACCGAGATGCGCGCCGTCTGGGACGCCATCCGCCCCGTCTACGCGAAAGTGCTTCTGCGCCAAATCTCCACCGCCGACGCCGCCCGCCAGATGCAGAAGGACGCCGTCACCAAGATCGCGGAGATGAACGAATGAGCGCGCTGGCCCAGGTCGCGGGCTTCCTCGGCCTCATCGCTTTGGCCATCGCGGCGCTCGAGCTGGTCCTGGCCGGGGTCTTCAAGCTCACGCGCACGAAGCACTCCTTGGCCTACATGCTCCTGGCCCCCGCCTTCGCGGGCCTGGCCATCCTCATCCTCTATCCGCTGGCCTACGAGATCTATCTCGCCTTCCACGATCTGAAGCTCACCACCGTCATGGAGTGGCGCCGCACCGGCCACCTGCCGTTCGTGGGCTTCAAGCATTTCCTCGCGGTCTTCACCTCCTCGCCGCTGTCGGGCGTGACCTTCTGGCGCCTGCTCCTGCGCACGATCGGGTGGACGGTCCTCAACGTCTCCTTCCACGTGGCGGGCGGGCTCGCCTTGGCCCTGCTCCTCAACCGCGTCAAATGGGGGCGGGGGATCTACCGCACTTTTCTGATCATACCTTGGGCCATGCCGCAGGTCGTCGCCGTGCTGGCCCTGCGCGGCGAGTTCCACTCGCAGTACGGCTTCGTCAACCTCGCCCTGGGCAAAGTCGGCATCGCCCCCGTGCAATGGCTGACCGCGCATCCGTTCCTCACCTGCTCGCTGATCAACATCTGGCTCGGCATACCCTTCATGATGGTCATCATCTTGGGCGGCCTGCAGTCCATCTCCCAGCATTACTACGACGCGGCCTCCATCGACGGGGCCTCGGCCTTCCAGCAGTTCAGGATGATCACCTTGCCCATGATCCGTCCCGTCCTCGCCCCGGCGGTGACTTTGGGAGCGGTGTGGACTTTCAATAATATCAACGTCATCTACCTCGTGACCGGCCAGGCCGGCGGCACCGAGGACGCGGACATACTCGTCTCCGCCCTGTACAAATCCGCCTTCACCTACTACCGCTACAGCTACAGCGCCGCGCTGGCGCTGATCATCTTCGGCCTGCTCTTCGCCTTCTCGACGGTCTGGATGAAAGCCACCAAGGGGGCCGACTCTGTCCACTGACCGCCGCCGTTTCCAGAGCGTCCTCGTCCACCTGGCGCTCATCCTGTGCTGCGCGGCCTGCGCCTATCCTTTGCTCCGCATGATCTCCGTTTCCCTGCGCCCCGGCGACCGCCTGATCTCGACCGACCTCTCCTTCATCCCGCCGGGGGCGTCGCTCGACTCCTACCGCAATGTCCTGGGCAAGACCGGATTTTTGACCTGGCTGTGGAACTCGCTCGTCATCACCTGCGTGACCTCCTTGGTGGGCGTCAGCCTCGCCTCGACGGCGGCCTACGCCTTCTCGCGCTTCAAGTTTCCGGGCAGCAAGCTGGGATTGATGCTTCTCCTCGGGACCCAAATGATACCGGCCTCGATGCTGCTCCTTCCCCTCTTCCTCATGATCGTGCGCCTGGGGCTGATCAACACGTATCTAGGCATGATCATCGCCTACTCGGTCTCCTCGCTGCCCTTCAGCATCTGGCTGCTCAAGGGCTACTACGACACCATACCGCGCTCGCTCGAGGAGGCGGCCTTGGTCGACGGGACGACGCGCTTCGGGGCCTTCTACCGGATCGTCCTTCCCCTCTCCACGCCGGCCCTGGCCATCGCCTTCCTCTTCAACTTCACGACCGCCTGGAACGAGTATCTCGTGGCCCGCGTGGTTCTCTCCGATTCGAGGATGTACACCTGGACCCTCGGCCTCTTCGAGCTCCAGGGGCAGTACCTGACGCAATGGGGCATGTTCGCCGCGGGCTCCTTCCTGGTGACGATACCGGTGCTGGGCGTTTTCCTCTATACGTCGAAGTGGCTGGTCTCGGGTCTGACGATGGGCGGAGTGAAAGGATAATTCTATGGCTTCAGTGACTTTGAAGGGCATCGGCAAAAGCTACGAGACCGCCACGGTCCTGCGCGGCATCGACCTCGACATCGCGGAGCGCGAGTTCATGGTCCTCGTCGGTCCGTCGGGCTGCGGCAAGAGCACGCTCCTGCGCATGATCGCCGGCCTCGAGGAGACCACCGAGGGCTTGATCAGCATCGAGGGCAAGCCGGTCAACGACCTTCCCCCGCGCGAGCGCGAGATCGCGATGGTGTTCCAGGACTACGCGCTGTACCCGCACATGAGCGTCGCCGACAACATGAGCTTCGGCCTGCGCCTGCGCGGCATGGCGGCGGCGGAGATCGCCAAGCGCGTCGCGGAGGCCGCGGCGATCCTCCACCTCGAGCCCCTGCTTGAGCGCATGCCGCGTCAGCTCTCCGGCGGCCAGCGCCAGCGCGTCGCCATCGGCCGCGCGATCGTGCGCAAGCCCAAGGTCTTCCTCTTCGACGAGCCGCTGAGCAACCTCGACGCGAAGCTGCGCGAGGAGATGCGCGTCGAGATCGCCAAGCTCCACCAGCGCATCGAGACGACGGTCGTCTACGTGACGCACGACCAGGTCGAGGCGATGACCTTGGCCACGCGCCTCGCGGTGATGAGCGGCGGGCGCATACAGCAGGTGGGGCCGCCGGCGGAGGTGTTCTCCAGGCCCGCGAACATGTTCGTGGCGGGCTTCATCGGCAGCCCGACGATGAACTTCATCGAGGGCGCGCTGACGGCGGACGGGGCCTTCACGAGCCCGGTCGTCTCGCTCAAGTTCGCCGGGAATCAATTCAAGCCCGGGGCCGCGGTCCTGGGCGTCCGGCCGGACGACATCGAGGCGGTTCCGGGCGGCACGCCGGACTCGTTCGAAGCCGAGCTCGAGGTGGCCGAGCTTCTCGGCCACCGCAAGAACCTCTACCTCAAGTCGGCGGGCGCCCGTCTTCTCGCGGTGGTGGAGGCGACGTTCAACGGCGCGCCGGGCTCCAAGGTCCATCTGAAGTTCCGGCAGGAACGCGTGCACCTGTTCGACAAGGCGAGCGGGGAGCGAATCGCGAGGTAGGAGTTTCCCCGGACGCGGCCGTCGCGTTCAATCCCAGCGCGGGGCCGAGGCCGGCGGCCGCGAGACGGCTCCGGAGACGAACGAGCGCCCGGCGCCCGCCGCGCTCAGCGCGCAGGTCGTCTCAAGCAGTATGTCCCTCGTCCACAAGGTCCAGGAGACCGCGTCTCCCGCGGCTCGCAGGAACCCGGCGGCGTAGCCGCGGGACGGCGCGGCCGAGTCATAAGCCTCGATCTCGAAACGAGAGGGCCCGAGGTTCTTTATTTTAAAGCGATAGCCCTCGAGCTCCGCGTACGGGACGCTCTCATTCGGGGACACGCGGACCTTCCGCTCGGAGGCCGCCGCGCCGTTCACCTTCACCCTGCAGACAAGGTCTTCGGCCGCGGCGTTCGCCGCGAGCAGCGACAGGATCAAGGACGGCAGCAGCAGCCTTTTCATGGTCATGCCCTGTTTCTATGAATTCCGGCGGCCGGAATCAATGCGTCTCCTCGGGCTAGAGCTGAGCGATGGAACGGACGCCGGACATGTCGGCCAGGGCCCGCACGGAGCGTCCCTCGATTCCCTGGACCTTGATCGTCCCGGCTTCGCTGTCATACCGCATCGACTTGCCGGCCTGCGACACGAAGTACACGACCTGATCTTCCTCGGTCGTCGTGAGGCCGGGCTTCAGCGCGACGAGGACGTCGAAGCGCTTGCGCGGCTCGAGGATCTTCTCCAGCGAGGGATCGATCTTGCTCCCGGAGGAAGCTTTGGCGAGGCCCAGTCGCGCGGGCGCGAACGAGGAGTTCTCGATGCTGCGCATCCAGCGTTGGATGTTGTCCAGGTGCTCGCGCACCTGGTCCTCGGGCCCCTCGACGACGAGCAGGAAGTCGGTCTCAAGCCAGCTCTTGTACTCCTTGAGGTCGTACTTGAGCCCCGTCTCGTCCAGGTATTGACGGATGCCGTTCGCCACGCGATTGCGGATGAGCGCGCCGGCGGTGAACTTCAGCGTCGCGCGCACGTTGGGAGCAGCCTGTCCTTCGGCCAGGGTCATGACGGCGCCCTCGCCGCGGCCGCCGGCGAACCGGGCCGGCGTCACGAGCAGCTTGCGCAGCGGCGCGGTGAGGCGGTTCATCAGCCCGGCCGCGGGGCCGGTCGCCGTCGGGCTGGCCGGCAGCGCAATGCCGTGGGCCTTGGCGGCCGCGCGGATTTCCGCCTCATGCAGGATCGTGCCGTCCTTGCCCGTCGCGTTGATGAGGACCTGCGCCATCGCGTTCGGGATGGTCGCGGCCTTGGCGAACATCGTCGGCATGACGAGGGACTCGGCCATCGCCGCGCCCGCCTCGTCGCCGAGCTTCGCCATCAGCGCCTTGCGCAGCTTCCACGCGAAGCCGCCCCACGCCTGGCCCTGATCGTGGACCTCGTCGTGCTCGTTGTACTGGTACGTGTTGTCGCCGTGGCGGATGTAGTCCACGCCGCCGCGGGCCTGCTTGAGGAAGTGCTCGCCGATGATCGGATTGTTCAGGCGGAACATCGAGAGGATGTCGCCCCAGCCTTCGGACAGGCCGCCGTTGACGATGCCGCCGGTGAAGTCGTCCCAGAAGTGGCCGTTCTCGTGCTCGGCGACGGTGTCGTACGCGGAGTTCACGCAGTTCTTGCTCGACCGGAAGAAATTGAGGGTCGGGCGGCCCGGCGTGTAGTAGGCGTTGCACTCGTCGTTGATGTTCGTGCGGACCGGGAGCTGGGTCTTGTCGATCTTTTCGTTGCTGAGGCCGCGCTCGCGCAGGAAGTTGAGGGACATGTTCACCTTATGGAACGCGTTGATCTGCGCCAAAGTGTTCTCGTCCTGGACGCCCGTGCCGGTGTTGAAGACGACCTTGTTCTCGCCGGGCTTGACGGCCACCTTGACCGACAGGGTCTGGCCGTTGCGGTTCTCGACCCGGACGTACGGGCCGGAGAGGGTGGCGGCGAGCTCGAGGCCCTCGGGCCCGATCTCCACGCCGAGGTCCTTGGGCAGGTCTCCGTTCTTGTCCGTGACGTAGGACTTGCCGCCGATCTTCACTTCCATGAAGGGCATCGGGACTTCGCTGACGACGGAGTCCGCGAGGATCGGGCCGCGGTCGACGGTGTTGCCGGCGATCTTGCCGGACACGCCGCCGGCGCTCGGCTCGACGGACGCCTGGTTGAAGCTCTCGAGGCCGGTGCGGTTGTCCCACAGATCGGA
>JAQTNG010000017.1 GCA_028714015.1 Elusimicrobiota bacterium
TCAAGACCGCCTGGGCCGAGGCGACGGGGCACGTGCACGAGGTCGTGCTCTCGACGCGCGTGCGCCTGGCGCGAAACCTGCGAGGGCCGTTCCCGGGGCACATCGGCCCGCACACTCTGAAGAAGACGCTCGACCACGCCTTCCAAGCGCTCAAGCTCGCGGGCATCAAGAACGCGGCGTTCTTCAAGATGGGCGACTTAGACGAGACCGACAGAGAGTTCCTGGTCGAACGTCATCTCGCGAGCCCGCTCCTGGCCGCGCATCCCGCCCATCGCGGCGTCGTCGTCGGCGACGACGAGACGATCGCCGTCATGGTCAACGAGGAGGACCATTTCCGCCTGGCCGCGCTCCTGCCGGGCCAGCAGCTGCGCGCCGCGCACGCGAGCGTCGACCGTCTCGACGACCGGCTGTCCTCGGTTCTGGACTTCGCCTTCAGCGACGATCTGGGCTACCTGACCGCCTGCCCGACGAACCTGGGCACGGGCATGCGCGCGTCCTGCCTCGTCCACCTCCCGGCCCTGGGCATGACGGGCGCCGTCGGCAAGCTTCTCGACGGCCTGGGCCGCGCGGGCCTGATCGCGCGCGGGCTGTACGGGGAAGGCACTCGCGTCGTCGGCGACTTTTTCCAGCTCTCCAACGCGACCGGCTTCGGGCGCACCGAGGGCGAGATTCTCGCCGCGCTCGAAAAATCCGTCATCGCCGCCTGCGCGCGCGAGAACGAAGCCCGCGAGGCACTGTCGGCGGGCGCGGCCAGAATCCGGCTCGAGGACGAACTGCATCGCTCGCTGGCCCTGCTCGGGGCCGCGCGGCTGCTGTCTTTCGAGGAGTGCCAGCATCATCTGTCGCGGGTGCGCCTGGGCCTCGCGATGGGCTGGAAGCTGCCCTCCGACCTGTCGGTCGTCAACGAGCTGACCCTGTCCACCCAGCCCGCGCACCTGGACCTGCTGGCCCAGAAGGTGCTCTCCCCCCTCGACCGCGACGCCCTGCGGGCGTCCCTGGTCCGCCGCCGCCTGAAAGCGGCCTAGTACTTCTCGCCTTTACGCGCCTTCGCGCGCAGCTCCTTCGGATACCTCTCGGCCGCGCAGAAGGCCGCGTTGCCGAGAGCGCTCAGCTTGGCCTTCGCTCCGGCCTCTTCCTTTTTGTCGTTCTCGACGGAGGCGATCATCATCAACGGCGCCAGGAACGCATAAAGCGCCTTGTGCATCACGGGGCGGTTCGCCGAGGAAGCCGACGCCGGGCCCGGCCATTCGACGATGAACGCGAACGCGCGGATGGCGCCCTCGCGCATCTCCGGCGGCTCCGTTTCGTCGTGCCAGATGAGGGCGAGTATCTTCGCCGAGCGCTCCGTGCGCTCGATCGTCGCCAAGGTCCTCATCGCGTAGACGCGCAGCGGGAGGGTCTCCTTGACGCCGTCGGGCTTGATCGAGACATTCGCCGTCACCGACTTGTCGCGGACCAAAGCCTGGATCGAGTCGCGGAACTTGTCGCTGTTCTGGAGCATGCGAACGTCTCCGAGGGCTTCGAGAACGGTCTCGGGCGACTTCGCCTTCAACAGGAAGTTCAGGGTGTCGACGACCGCGACGGCGGGCGTGACGATCGTCTTGCCGTAAGAGGCGTATTTCGGCTCGCCCTTCACGAAATCCTTCGAATGCAGGCAGGAGGAGAATCCCGTGCGCTTCTTGAGGGCGTCGTCGAAGGCGCCGACGAAGAAGTTGCCGAATTCCCCGATGTTGGCCATGACGGAGTCGGCGTTGACGCCGCAGGTGCCGATCGTCTGCCCCCTCAGATTCGACCGGCTCTGGGCGTTGGCCAGCGAATAGGCGGAGCGCCAGATCAGGTCGAGATATTTGCGATTGATGTCCGAGCTCGCCCCGTCCGTGATCCAGTCCGCCGCCGGCGGGATCAGGCACAGCTCGTCGAGCTTGCCGAGGTCGGACGAGAGCGAGATGTCATGCCGTGAAACGACATCCCCCCACCAGGAGACCCCGCTCGAATGATAGTAGTACCGCGACTCCACGACCTCCTTCGAGGCCGGTTCGGAGGAGGCGGCCGGCAGCGCCGTTCCCGCGCGGGCGGCGGAGGCGAGCAGAAGAGCAAGGAGGGCCAGGGGGGTTCTCATGGGCCTAGGATACGGCCGAAAGGCCGAAAATACAAGGCCGCGGCCGGCCAAAATGGGCCTCGATCGCGAGTCGCGTGCGGATTGACTTAGGTCAATCCCGCCCCATGGCGGGCGTGCTAGAATGGGCCATGATCAACATAAAACACGCCAAGCTCAAAGCCTGGGTCGATGAGGTCGCCCATATCTGTCACCCCGACGCCATCGTCTGGGTGGACGGCTCCGAGGAAGAGCGCAAGCGCCTCGAGAAGCGCGGCGTAGCCCGCGGCCAGCTGATCCCGCTCGACGCGGAGAAGTACCCCGGCTGCTTCTACAGCCGCTCCAAGGCCAACGACGTGGCCCGGACCGAGCACCTGACCTACATCTGCACCAAGGACAAGGAAGCGGTCGGCCCGACCAACAATTGGATGTCGCCCGAGGACGGATACAGGAAGGCGCGCGAGATCCTGACCGGCTCGATGGTCGGCCACACTTTATACGTCATACCGTTCTCGATGGGCCCGGTCGGCTCGCCGTTCTCGAAGATCGGCGTCGAGCTCACCGATTCGATTTACGTGGTCCTTAATATGCGCATCATGACGCGCATCGGCCAGGCCGTCCTCGACGAATTGGGGACCGACGGCGAATTCGTCAAATGCCTTCACTCGAAGGCCGACCTCGACGTCAACCGGCGCATGATCCTCCATTTCCCCGAGGACAACACGATCTGGTCCGTGGGCTCGGCCTACGGCGGCAACGCCCTGCTCGGCAAGAAGTGCCTCGCTTTGCGCATCGCCTCGTGGCAGGCTAGAAAGGAAGGCTGGATGGCGGAGCACATGCTCATCCTCGGCGTGGAGCAGCACGGCAAGACGGAGTACGTCGTCGCCGCCTTCCCCTCCGCCTGCGGCAAGACCAACCTCGCCATGATCATCCCGCCGGAGGGGCTCAAGGGCAAGGGCTTCAAGATCTGGACCGTCGGCGACGACATCGCCTGGCTGCGCGTCGGGCTCGACGGCCGCCTGTGGGCCTGCAACCCCGAGGCCGGCTTCTTCGGCGTCGCGCCGGGGACCAACTCCAAGACCAACCCCAACGCGATCAAGACGATGCAGAAGAACACGATCTTCACGAACGTGCTCCTCGGCGACGACCTGAGCGTGTGGTGGGAGGACGGCGAGGGCGCGCCCCCCGCGTCCGGCACGAACTGGGAGGGCAAGCCCTGGAAGCCCGAGTTCCGCGACAAGGAAGGCAGGCCCATGCTGGGCGCCCATCCGAACAGCCGCTTCACCGCTCCCGCGGGCCAGTGCCCGACCATCTCGCCGAACTGGGAGGATCCCAGGGGCGTTCCTATATCAGCCGTGATTTTCGGCGGCCGAAGAGAGCGCCTCGCGCCCCTCGTGTTCGAGTCGCTCGACTGGGACCACGGCGTCTACCTCGGAGCCACCGTCGCCTCCGAGCGCACCGCCGCCGCCGAGGGCGCGGTCGGCGAGATCCGCCGCGATCCCATGGCCATGCTGCCGTTCTGCGGCTACAACATGGGCGAGTACTTCGGCCACTGGATCGAGATGGGAAAGAAGATTCCCAAGCCGCCGAAGATCTTCCACGTGAACTGGTTCCGCAAGGACGCGAACGGCAAGTTCCTGTGGCCCGGCTACGGCGAGAACCTGCGCGTGCTCGAATGGATCCTCGCCCGCTCCCGCGGCGGAGGCAAGGCCGACAAGACCCCGATCGGGTACCTGCCGTCCTTGGGCGCGCTCGACCTGACCGGCCTCAACCTGCCCGACGGAGCGATGGATCAGCTCCTATCGGTCAAGCCCGAGGAGTGGACGGCCGAGCTCGGCGGCGTGAAGACCTTCTTCGAGAAGTTCGGCGACAAGCTCCCGAAAGAGCTCTGGGACCAGTTCAACGCGCTGAAGGACCGGCTCAAGGCGAAGGTCGCGGCTTAAGCCCGCGCGATCGTTTCCATGCTATGGCCGCTTCCGCAGTGGAAGCGGCCATAGTCTTGGAGCGATGAAACCGTCCCCAAGGCGGTCCGGCTAACGTCCCGCGTCGCGCGCCGCGTTCCATTCCGCACGGGAGAGCATGACCCCGTTGCGCCATAGCCGCCGAGGCCGGGCTCTTTGCCGGAGCCAGTGGCCCTCCGGCCTTCCTTCCTCGGCGCGCCGCTCCAGCTCGACGACGCTCGCCGCGGCAGCCAGCAGCAGATGGAGCTCGAACCCCATCGCCGCGGAGCTCGCGAGGCGCCGCTTCAGCCGATATAAGCAGAAGCTCCAACACCTCCGGTCCCATCGAAAGCCCCACGCGCGCGAGCATCGAGGACGCCTGTTCGTCATTCGTCGTCATGCTATCGCCTCCATGCTATGCCTGCTTCCAACGCGGAAGCGGCCATCGGAATGAAGCGATAAGAGGCCGCCTCAATGCCCCGGCAACTCCTTCGCTCCTCCTGCCAGACGATCGACCCCCCGAAAAAGTTTCACGATTGCCCTTGTCGCACCCGGGAATTTCGTTTATATTCACTAGCGAATGCCCGAACTCGACATCGTCCGCTTCCTCGCGGAGCTCCTCGTCATACTGCTCAGCGCCAAGCTGTTCGGCGAGCTGGCCGAGCGCCTAGGCCAACCCGCCGTCCTCGGGGAGCTGATCGGCGGCGTCGTGCTCGGCACGGGCGTTTTCACCTTCTTCCACCTCAACGACCCCGCCCTCGCCTTGATGTCAGAGGTCGGCGTGATCCTCCTGCTGTTCGAGACCGGCATACACAGCGACCTGGGAAACATGCTCAAGGCCGGGCCGACCGCCGCGGCCGTCGCCGGGGTCGGCGTCGCGGTCCCGTTCGCGCTCGGCTGGGGCCTGATGATCGCGCTCGGCCGCGACGGCATGGAGGCCATCTTCGTCGGGGCCGCGCTGACGGCCACCAGCGTCGGCATCACCGCGCGCGTGCTCTCCGACATGGGCAAGCTGAGCCTGCCGGAGGCGCAGATCGTGCTGGCCGCCGCCGTCATCGACGACGTGCTCGGCATCATCATCCTCTCCGCGGTGCAGGGCATCGCGTCCTCGGGCTCCCTGCAATGGGCCGGGGTGATCAAGACGATCCTGCTGTCGGCGAGCTTCCTCGCCGCCGCGCTTTGGCTCGGACCTCATCTGTCGAACGCGCTCGTCAAGATCGTCCGCCGCATGCGGGTGCGCGGGGTCCTCGTCGGAATGGCCGTGTGCTTCGCCTTCGCGATGGCGCTCGCCGCCCACGCGCTCGGCACGGCGATGATCGTCGGCGCGTTCACCGCGGGCATCCTGCTCTCGCGCACCGACCGGAAAGAGGACATCGACGAGACCATCCGGCCCGTCGTGGACGTCTTCGCGCCCGTGTTCTTCGTCATGGTCGGCGCCCGGGTGGACCTCTCCGTCTTCGACCCCTCCACCGCCGAGAGCCGCGCGGTGCTCGGCCTCGCCGCGCTTCTGATCCTGGCCGCCGTCGCCGGCAAGATGGCCAGCGCGTTCGCCGTGCGCGGCCGCGGCCTCAACCGCTGGGCCGTCGGCGTCGGCATGATCCCGCGCGGCGAGGTCGGCCTCATCTTCGCGCAGATCGGGTTCACCTCGGGCATCATCGAGCCCGCGCTCTACGCCGCCGTCGTCGCGATGGTGATCGTCACCACCTTCCTCGCCCCGCCCCTGCTGAAGAAGGCGCTGGCCTAATCGCCGACGGGGCGCGTCATCGCGCTCAGCATGACGCCCGGCGCCGCCTCGACGACGGCTTCCGCGCGGAAGGCCATGCGCTCCCAGAACGGAGCGGCGCTCGGACCGCAGATCACGTGCGCCGAGGGCACGCCCGCCTTCTTCAGCTCGGCGAAGAAGGTCCGCAGCAGCGCGGCGCCGATGCCGAAGCCCCGGTGATCGGCGGCAATGTTCATGTGCAGGTGCGCGGGGTGCTCGGTCCACAGCCTCAGGCGGACCGCGGCCGGGAAGAACTCGCGCGAGTCGGGCTGCGGCCGGAACACGCGGCGGCGCTCCTTCTCGAACGCCAGGGTGTCGGGGCAGCCCGTGAGGTAGCCGACCACCTTCTTGTCGACGACCGCGACCCAGGTCCAGTCCGGCCTCAGCTCCCGGTACGGGCCGACCCAATGCTCGCCGAACGCCTCGCGCTCGGCGTCGTCCACGGGCCGGCCCTGACGGCCGGTGTCCGCGCAGAGGGCCTTGACGGCCGCCCAGTCGGGCGGCCCCGCCCGGCGAATCGTCGGGGTCAGCAGGCGCAGGCCGCCAGAGTCTTCTCCAGGCGGCTCTCGAGATCCTTCGCCGCCGCCGCGTCCTTGATGCCGCCGAGGTTTATGCGCACATTCTCCGCCGCGCACTGCGCCGCCGCCCTGAGCAGGTGTATCGCGCAGTTGATGTCGGAAACCACCGCCGGGCTCGCCAACGGCACGGCCAGCTTGGCCGTCGCCAGCGCGCCGGCCGCGATCTGCGCAGTCTTCAGCGGCACCTCGGCCGCGTGCTTGAGTTCCGCCTGAATGCGTCCCGGGCGGGAGGCGTCGTCCTTCGGCAAGGACATCGCCGCCATGAAGCGGTCGAACGCCGCCGCGTCGTCGGCGGCGAGCGTGTCGAAGGTGACGCGCATCTCCCCCAGCGTCTTGCGGGCGGCCTCCAGGGCCGGGCGCTTGGCCTCGTCGAGCTTCTTCGACTTCAAGGTGATGCCGAGCGCCATTTCTCCCAGGCCGCAGCCCATCGCGCCCGTGATCGCCGCCGCCGAGCCGCCGCCCGGGGTGGCGTCGGTGCCCGCCATCGCTTCTCCAATGACACGTCCTGCCGCCATCCAGTCCATCGTCCCGCCCAGAGCGCCGACGGCCTCGAGGCGGTTCTCGAGAATTTGGACCTCGGGGTTGAAGTTCTCGAGCTGGAGCGTCTCGATCGCGAAATCCACGAGCGCCTGCCGCGGCAGGAGCCCGACGATCTCGGTGCCCGTGATCCTGGCCTTGTGCTCGTCGGCGAGCGCCATCGTCGTCGCGAGGACCTTCGCCATCGAGGTCTTCTTGTAATCCGTCAGCACGGTCGAGATCTGCACCTGCTTGCGCGCGGCGAGATCGATCTCCTTGCCCCGCACCGCCGGCAGGCCGCCGCCGGACGCGCGCACGCGCTTGGCGATGTCCTTGCCCGCGATCATGTCGTGGGTGTCGAGGTTCAGATTGAAATTGACGATCTGCTGTCTCGCCCCGACGGCGACCGCTCCGGCCGTCGGATGAATGGCGTTCGGTCCGAAATCAGGCGTCCGGCTCTCGTCCTTGCCGATCAAATCCTTCAGGCCTTCGAACTGACCTTTGCGCACGCTGGCCAGGTCCTTGCGCTCCGGCCTTCGGGCGGCGTGGTCATAAAGGTACGTCGGGATCTTGAGCTCCGCGCCGATGCGCGCCGCGAGCTTCTCGGCGAGCTTCACGCAATCCTCGATCGTCACGCCCGCGACCGGTATGAACGGGATCACGTCGACGGCCCCCATGCGCGGGTGCTCGCCCTTGTGAACGTTGAGGTCGATCAGCTCCATGGCCGTCTTCGCCACGCGAAAACAGGCCTCCACGCACGCGTCCGGCGCGCCGACGAAAGACAGGACGCAGCGATGATGATCCGAGTCCGTCTCGACGTCGAGTATGGTCACCCCGGCCGACTTCGCCGCGTCCACCACCTTCTGAACCTTGACCTTATCCCGCCCTTCCGAAAAATTCGGCACACATTCGACTAGCTTCATATGAGCTCCTGGCTCCTGGGGTCAGGCTTTCCGATGTTGCAATTCGCGTATCAGCCAGACGAATTGCAACATCGGAAAGCCTGACCCCATCTAAGATTTGATGACGAGCGTTTTGAGTTCCGTAAATTCTTCCATCGCGTAGCGGACGCCTTCGCGGCCCAGGCCGGAATCCTTCACGCCGCCGTAGGGCATCGCGTCGGAGCGGAAGGTCGGTATGTCGTTGACGATCAGGCCGCCGACGGGCAGGCGTTCGAACGCCCGGCGGACGAAAGCGAGGTCGTTGGTGAATATGCCGGCCTGGAGGCCGTAGCGCGAATTCGCCATGCGCTCGAGCGCGTCCTCGCGGCTCGTCACGGCATCCAAGGTCGCTGCGGGGCCGAACGCCTCCTCGCAGGACAGCCGGCAGTCGGCGGGGACGCCCTCGACGAGAGACGGCGGCATGAGAAGCCCCTTGCGGGGGCCGCCGGCCCAGAGCCGGGCGCCTTTGCCGACCGCTTCCTTGAGCCACTCCTCAACGCGGATCGCGGATGTCTCGTCGATCATGGGGCCGACGTCGGTTTTCTCGTCCGCGGGATCGCCGATGACGAGGCACTTGATGTTCTCGACGAGCAGGCGGCGGAACTCGGCATGAACATCCTGTTCGACATAGATGCGCTGGACCGAGATGCAGACCTGCCCGGAGTAGGCGAAAGCGCCCGCGGCGCAGCGGGCGGCGGCCCAGGGCAGGTCGGCGTCCTTGGCGACGAAGACCGCGGCGTTGCCGCCGAGCTCGAGGCAGGCGTGCGCCTTCACGGCGAGGGCTTTCAGCCTCCAGCCGACCGCGGCCGAGCCGGTGAAGGAGAAGATGCGGAAGCGCTCGTCTCGGACGAGGGCTTCCGCGGCCGGAAGAGGCCCCCCGACGACGATCGCGGCCTCGGCGGGCCAGCCCGCGTCCACGAGCAGGCCTATGAGCTTGTCGGCGGTCTTCGGGCATCTCGGATCGGGCTTGAGCACGAAGGGCAGGCCGACGGCGACGGCCGGGGCGACCTTGTGCGCGACCAGGTTCAAGGGGAAGTTGAACGGCGTGATGAACAGGGCCGGGCCGCGCGGCACGCGCTTGACCAAGGCATAGCGGCCCTCGGAGCCCGCGTCGAAATCGAGCGGCAGCACCTCGCCGGTGATGCGGCGGGCTTCCTCGGCGGCCCAGCGCAAGGTGAAGGCCCCGCGCGCGGCCTCGCGGCGGGCGTCCTTCAGCGGCTTGCCGACCTCGGAGCAGATCAGGCGCGCGAAATCCTCGGCCGAGGCCTCGAGGGCCTCGGCGGCGTTGAGCAGTATCCGCGCGCGCGCGTGCGCGGGCAAAGCCGCCTTGGCCGCCGCGGCCGCGCAACGCGCGGCCACTGCAGTCGCGGACGCCTCGTCTGTCAGTTCAACTCGAACCAGTTCAGCCATGTTTTGATGTTCTTGAAGCCTTTCGCGAGATGGTCGGGCTTGGAGGCGCGCAATTCCTGCCACGTCGCATAGCCGGTCCCGACGCCGACGGTCTTGAAGCCCGCTTTCTTGCCCGCGAACACGTCGAAAGGGGTGTCGCCGATGACATACACGTCTTTTGACGTAAACGCCGTATGGGACAGCTTCCTGGCGCGGGCGACGGCTTTTTTCAGCAAAGCGTGGCGATGAAACGCGTCGGAGCCGTAGCCGCCGAACAGGAAGTAGGCGTTGAAGCCCGACGGCTCCAGCTTGATCCGGGCGCCCTTTTCCATGTTGCCCGTCCCGAGGCCGAGCAAAACGCGCCTGTCCCGGCTGAGATGCTTCAGAAGCGTCTTGAGGCCCGGCGGAACGTGATACGTGCGGTTTCGAAGAGCGGATTTCACGTAGTAGGGCAAATGCTTCAGGTACGCCTGATGGAGCCGCTCCACGGCGGCGCGCGACGGCTTTTTGCCCGTGGCGACGCGATAGGTCTCGCCGAAATTATACAGATCGGTGCGCCCGGCCAAAGACAGCTCGGAGCACGCGTGCTTTTTCCCGTAGAGCTCCTGCGCCGCGCGGTTGAGAGCCTTGCGCCCGGCGCCGCCCCCGCGGATCAAGGTCCCGTCGATGTCGAAGAGAAGGACCTTCACGGGGCCTTCCAGACGATCTCGCCGCGCTTCATGACCCAGCGCGTGCGCGGCGCGCCGAACCAGTAGGCGAGCTCGCGATGGTCCGAAGCGTCGAAGCAGGCGATATCAGCAACTTTGCCGGCCTCCAACGAACCGTGAGTCGCTCCGAGGCCGAGCGCGTGCGCCCCGTTGATCGTCGCCGAGACGAGCGCCTCCGCCGGGCTCATTTTCATCTGGGTACAGGCGATCGAGACGATCATGCGCATATCGAAGCACGGGCACGTTCCCGGATTGAAATCGGTGGCGAGCGCGACCGCCGCCCCGCTGTCGAGCAGCCGCCGCGCGGGCGGGTAGGGCTTGCCGAGGAAGTAGTTCGAGCCGGGCACGAGGCAGGCGACGGTCTTGGAGATCGCGAGCGCGGGCAGGTCGTCTTCCGTGACGCAGTCGAGATGGTCGGCCGTCACGGCGCCGAGCTTGAGCGCGGCGTCGAGGGAGCCCATCCTCGAGAGCTGCTCGGCGTGGACCTTGAGCTTGAGGCCCGCCTTGGCGCCGGCGATCGCGATGCGCTGAAGATCGGCCAGGTCGAAGTAGCCCTTCTCGCAGAACAGGTCCACGAACACCGCGAGCTTCTCCGAAGCCACGCGCGGGATCATCGTCTCGCAGATCCGCTCCACGAACTCGTCCTTGCGGCCCTTGTACTCGGGCGGCACGGCGTGCGCGCCGAGGAAGGTCGGCACGATCTCGAGCGGCCCGCGAGAGGAGACCGTGCGCATGACCCGCAGGAGCTTGAGCTCGTTGTCGAGGTCGAGGCCGTAGCCGGACTTGGCCTCGATCGTCGTCGTGCCGGAGGAGACGAAGTCGAGGGCTCTCATCCGGAGTCCCGCGGCCAGGTCCGCCTCCTTCGCGCCCCGGACCCCGTTCACCGTGGACAGTATACCGCCGCCGCGTTCGGCGATCTCGGCGTAGCTTTTTCCCGCGAGGCGCGATTCGAAATCCTCGAGACGGGGCGCGACGAAAACGGGGTGCGTGTGCGCGTCGACGAATCCCGGCATCAGCACGCGGCCCTCGGCGCTCAGCATGTTCGCGCCCTTGGCCAGAGGATCGGTCAGCACGACGGCCTTGGGACCGGCCGCGACGATCCTGCCCTTTTCGATCAGCACCGCGCCGTCGCGCAGGAGGCCGAGGCCGCCCCTGTCCTTGCCCGCGCGCGGCCCGTCGGGGCCCGCCAGGGTCAGGATCTCGGAGGCATTGAGTATGAGGGTCGCCACGCCCGTATTCTACGAAATCGCCCGGGACCCTTGGACCGCCCCCGAGGGGCCTTAGGACCCTATCGTCGAACGGCGCCTTTGGGATAGCATCGCCGCATGCGCGCCCTGACGCTTCTGCTCGCCTTGGCGGCCCCCGCCTCCGCGGCCATCCCTCTCGTCTCGACCGAGCCGTTCTCGGTCGGCGGGGCCGCGCTGTCGGACGCGGAAGCCGGCGACCTACTGACCGCTCCCGGCGGCCCGTTCGTGATCGTGGGCGACCGCCTCGTCAAGGTCCAGCCGCCGGACGCGACGGGGCCCGACGAGGCCGTGCCGCTCGACGAGGGCACGCGCCTCGTGAAGGCGCGGGTATCGGGACGCCTCGAAGCCCTGCGCGCCGCCGCGCGCGAGGGCCGCGCCACCGCCGCCGACAGGGCCGAGGCGCGCGCGCTGGCCGCCTTGCGCTCGTCCTTGATGTCGCTCGAGGACCGCTGGTTCCTGCGCTCGCTGTCGCCGGAGCTCAGCGACGAGGATTTCGTGAAGGTCCCCGAGCCCGCCGCCGTGCCCGCCCCCGGCCCCGCGGCCGCGGCCGATCCGCTGTCCGCCCGCCTGCGCGCCCGCCTCGTCCTCGACGACGGCGGCGACCCGCTCGCGCGCGAGGCGCTCGACATGGCGGTGAGGCGCCTGCTCGAAAGCCCGACCGCCCGCGAGCTCGCCGAGGAGTTCGTCCGCCGCGGCGTGACGGTCAAGGTTTCATTCGAGGCGATGGAGAACAGCGTCGTCGCCGTTCGCGGCGGACGCAAATCGCTCTCGGGCTACGGCGGCACGTCCACGCACGCCTCGGGCGGCGGCTGGGTCAAGCTCAACCGCGACTACCTGCGCACCGACGCCGTCTATCAGCTCCAGGACCTGCCCGCGACGCTCGGCCACGAGCTCCTCGGCCACGCGCTCGGCGCGGCGCGGGCCGAGGCGGCGGGCCTCGACAACGCGTGGAACCGCTGGCGCGGCGACGAGGCCGCCGCCGGCCTCACCGGCTGGCTCGTCGCGGCCGAGCTCGGCCATGTCCCGAACGACGCTCACCTGTGGCGCTGGCTCGAGGACCCCGAGCACTACTTCCGCGAGATGCACCTCGCGGGAGGATACTACGCGAAGACTTTTTCCGCGGAGGAGGCGGCCGATCCGGCGCACGCCTACCGCGAACGCCTCGGCCGCGTCGACGCCGCCCTCGAGCTCTTCGACCGCCGGGCCGCCGAGGCCGTGGACTGGAACAAGGTCATCGACCACTTCGAGACCGAGCACGGCGCGGACCGGCGCCGCTTCGCCTTGGTCCGGGCGGAGCTCGCGAGCGCGGCCGTCCCCGAGGAAAGGGCCGCCGAACGAGAGCGGCTGCTCGCCGTGCGCCGCGACCTGCTGGCCGCGGCCGCCGCGCTCAACGACCCCGCGGAGAAGGCGAGCCTCGCCGCCGCGGCGAAGAGCCTCCAGAATCCGTTCTTCATCGAGGCGGACGCGCGCGCCCGGCTCCTGGGCGAGCGCCTGCGCGCCGCCGTCTCCCTGGCCCCGAAGCCGGCCAAGCGCGATCCCGAAGACCTGGACGCGGCCGAACTCCTCGCCATGTACCGGAAGGACCTCGTCGAAAACCCGTCTCACTGGCCCCTGGCGCGATAGCCTTCCCGGGGGTATACTGGGCCGAGGCCCACCCCCCATGTCCCGACGCCTCCCCTCGCTTGCGCTCGCCTCGTTTTTTCTAATCGTCGGGACCCTCGCGTCCGCCTGCCCGGCCTGCGACCTGCCTCCCGCGTCCGCGCCCGTCTCCGATCCGGCTCCTCAGGCCGTCTTCGAGGCGGCGGCTCCGGGAGCGCTGCTCCCCGAGGAACGAGACTGGCTCCTGGCCTTCGAGGGCGGGCGCTATTCGCAGGTCAGCGGGCGCCTCGCCGACCGCAAGGCCCCCGTCGCCGCGAACCACCTCCTCACCAACTCCGCGGCGTGGACCTTGCTCGGCCGGCGCGCCTCCGAGCGCACCGCCTTTCTGCGCGGCTTGGCCAAGGACGGGCGGCTGCCCGAGGAAGCCCGCGAAGAAGCCGTCGCCCTGTTCTGGCTGCGCGGGACCTTGGTCTCCCCCGAGGATCAAGCCTTCCTGCGCGAAGCCTCCCGCCCGAAGTCCAAGCCGGAACCCGGCGCCGGAAGCCTCGAAGCCGGCGCCCAAAACGCGGAGGCGGCGCCCCCGCCGGGAGGCGCGGCCCCCGCCGCCGGGAACGCGGCCCAGACCGCCGAGCTGCTGCGCAACCTGCGCAGCTCCCTCGATATCGCGCCCGACGCCGACCCCCGCGCCGCCGCGGCCATGAACCAAGCCCTGGAGAGCCTGGTCAACACCCCGACCGGGCGAGAGCTCGCCCTGGAATTCACGGCCTCCGGCGCCAGGGCCAAGCTGGAGTTCGGCGACGTGGACAACTCGGCGACGGTCGTCTTGAACGGCAGGCGCATATTGCGCGCCTCGGGCGGGCACACGGACACCTTCGCCAATCCGCCGGTGGTGACCCTGAACCGGCAGTACCTCGACACGGATCCGGACTTCCGCCGCGTGAACATGGCCGCGACCCTCGGCCACGAGATGTTCGGCCACGCGCTCGAAATACAGCGCGCCAAAAAGGCGGGCGTCTCGCACGATGCCGTCTACTACTACCGCGGCGACGAGGCCGGCTCGGGGCTGATCGGCTGGCTGGTGCAGGCCGAGCTGGGCGGGCGCCTCGACAACGGTCACATGTGGAACTATCTGGCCGATCCGGAGAAATACCATGCCGGCCTGAAGACGAACCTCCCCTACTACTCGACGACCTTGAGCACCGCGGAGATGCGCGTGCCGGTGGCGACGCTCGAAGGCCGCGTCGCCGCCATCGAAAAGGACCGCAAGAGAACCAACGAGTACGCCGCGTCGATGGTCTCCTGGCGGCCGGTCATCGAGCACTTCGTCACGGTCCACGGCATGGACCGGGAGCCGTTTTCCTCCCTGTCGGACGACATCGTCTCCGCCGTCATTTGGAGCAACAGTCACCAAAAGGACCTGGACGACATCAACGCCCACCTCACGGGCACGATCAAGCAATGGAAAGCGCCCGCGGCCGCGGCGCTGAAGGCGGAACTGGCCGCGGCTTCCGGCTCGGCCTACATGCGCCAATCCGAAGAGCGGCTCGCCGCGCGCGCCGACCGCCTGCGCGGCCTCGTCGCCGGCCGTAAGCCGGAGCCCACGGTCCCGCCCGTGCCGGGCAAGCTCACTTGGGACGACCTGTACCGCCTGCGGGACCAGGATCGCAAGGACAACCCGCGGCACCTGGAGAAAATAAAATGAGGCTCGCCCTGTCCGCCGTCCTCGCCCTGTCGGCCGCCGCTTCGGCCGCGATCCCCATGGAGGCATCCAAAACCGTGAAAGCCCCGACTCCGTCGCAGGCCGTCGCCGCCCTCATCAGCCACCAGCCGCCGAAAGGATGGCAGGTGGAAGAGTACGCCAACGGCGGCGGCGCGGATCCGGTCGTGGCTTTCGTCGACGGCCTGGACCGCATCGCGGTGCGCGTCTTCGGCGCCCCGGGCAGCGGCTACAAAAATCCCGCTTCCTTTCTATCCGGACCGGCGGCGAGCACGATGGGCCGCAAGCCCGAGAAGGTCGGAAGCGTCACGGCGGCCGGCCGCCAGCTCGCGCTGTACCGGCGTGGATTTCCCATCAACCTCGGCGACCCTCACAGCCCCTCCGGACCGGCAAGCCTCGGCAGGGAAGTTTTCTGCATACTGCCCGCTTCCGGCGGCCGCTTCATCGTGCTGTCCTATGCCCGCGAGTCGCCGGCTCCGGACATGGATCAGCGCGGCGAGAAGGCTTGGGGGGCCTTCCTGAGGACCGTCAAGCTCGCCGGCCGGAAGACCTAGCCCGGTTGGCCCCGAGGGCCCTGTGCGGGCCGGGCGATCCCCCGTACACTTATAGAAGGTTGAAACGAAGGCTCCTGACGGCGCTTTTCCTGGCGGCCGCCGCGCTCAACGCGGCGGCCCAGCGCGTTTCGCTCGAAGTCCCCCTGTCGCCGACGCCGGGCCTGAGCGCGGCCGCCGCGGTCTCACCTCTGGCGCGGACCTTCCCTCTCGCTCTGAGCCCCTGGAGCCCCGGCCTGACGGCGGCGGCGATCCAACCCCCTCTCAACGCGGTGCCGATCCCGCTCGCGCCGGCCAAGGCCGCCGCCGCGATCCCGGCGCTGCCCGCCGCCCTCTCCCCGCGGGCCCTCCCGGCCGCCAAACCGGTCGTCGCCCGGCACCCGAAGGTCATCGACAGCCTGCGCGAGCACGGCGCCGAAGCCGGGAACCTCGCGGGGCTGAAGGGCGAGGCCGGCGCCGGCGCCCTCGAGAAGAATTTCATGTCGGCGGCTTCCCTCGGCGACGGCCCCGCCGCGCCGGCCGCCGGCGACGGCGGGAAGCAATCCGCGGCCCCGGACGCGCGCCCGCTGCTGGCGCGCATGCTCGAGCGCGTCCGCCTCGACGACCGCGGGCGCCCCGACGAGAAGATAGCCCTCGAAGACTCCTTCAAGCGCATGCTCGACGCGCCGACCGGCCGCCGCTACGCCGAGGAATTCCTCGCCGAAGGCCTGACCGCGGTCGTGCGCTTCGACGACTTCCCCGACTCCCAGCTCTTCCTCGTCGACGGCCGCAAGAAGTTCTACGCCGCCCAGGCCTACACCGACTGGCGCCCGGAAGGCTACGCGGAAGTCCGCCTCAACCGTCATTACGTGGACGGCGACCCCGAGTTCATGCGCGAGTCCCTGCCCTCGATCATCGGCCACGAGCTGCTCGGCCACGGCCTCTGGTACGGCCGCGCCGCGAAGGAGAACCTCTACCTCGCGTTCCACTACCACGAGCTCAACGAGACCTTGGCCCGCCTCGTCGGCTGGTCGATCGACCACGAGCAGGATGGGCGCTTCGAGGAAGCGGGCGCCTGGAACTACCTCTCGGACCCGGCGCATTACCTGTCGAATCTCAAGATGCGCCTGCCCTACTACGCGGTGACCTTCGGTCAAAGCGAGATGGCCAAGCCGATGGAGACCCTGCGCTCGCGCCTGGCCGCCGCCGGGCTGGAAGTCGAGCGCGCCCGCCGCAACCTGGCCTCGCAGAAGACCTGGCTGCCCGTGCTGGACCATTTCTCGCGCGATCACGGCATACCCGCGCGGCGCTTCGAGCTTCTGCGCAGGGAGCTGGCCGACCTCGAGGCTCATTACCAGAACGAGGTCGTCAACGCCGAGTCCATCGTCCACGAGGTGTCGGGGCTGATGGAGCGGATCGCGGCCGAGCCCGATCACGCGTCCGAGCTCTATTTAAGCCAGGCCGCCGCGCACCCGTTCTTCGAGCGCCTGAGCGCCGACACCGCGCGCCTCGGCAAGGCCCTCGAGAAGATGGCGAACGCCGCTCCCCCCGCCCCGCCGCGCGCCGCCGCGCCCCGTCCCGCCGACCAGATCTCCTGGGAGGAGCTGGCCAAGCTGTACCAGGACGACGTGGCCGCCGACGCCAATCGCCCCATCAAGCACTGGCGCTAATCGAGGGGTCAGGCTTTCCGATGTTGCAATTCGCGTATTGGCCGAACGAATTGCAACATCGGAAAGCCTGACCCCTATTACCGGAAGTTCTTGAACTGGAGGTCGAGGTCGAACTTGCCGGCCTTGAGCACGCTCATCGCCTGCTGGAGGTCGTCCTTCGACTTGCTCGTCACGCGCAGCTGGGCGTCCTGGATCTGCGCGTTCACCTTGAGCTTGGCTTCCTTGAGCGCGGCCTGCATGAGCTTGGCCTTGTCCGTCGGAATGCCCGACTGGATCGTCACGTCGATGCGCCCGGTCTGGCCGAGCGCCGCCTCGACCTTCCCCTTCGTCAGGTTCTTGATCGGCAGGCCGCGCTTGGCCATGCGGGTCAGCAGCACGTCGTAGACCTGCTCGGCCTTGAACTCGTCGACCGCGCGGATGATCATCTTCTTGTCCTTCACGACGAGCTCGATCGTCGCGTTGGCGGCCTTCAGGTCGAAGCGATTTTGAATTTCTTTGATCGCGACAGCGATCACTTCGGAGACAAGATTCAAGTCCACGTCGGAAACGCAGTCGAAGGAATAGTCGCTGGCCATGATTACCTCGCCATCGGAATTTTGAGAGATTTGTGTTTGCGCGCGAATGCCTTGGCCTGCGGATAGCCGGCGTCGAAGTGGCGGACGACGCCCAAACCGGGGTCGTTGGTCAGCACACGCTCAAGGCGAGCGCCCATCGCCTTCGTTCCGTCCGCCACGGTGACCTGGCCGGCGTGGAGCGAGTAGCCCATGCCGACGCCGCCGCCGTGATGGAAGCTGACCCACGAGGCGCCGGAGGCGGTGTTGAGCAGGGCGTTCAGAATCGGCCAGTCGGCCACCGCGTCGGAGCCGTCGCGCATGGCCTCGGTCTCGCGGTTGGGGCTCGCGACGGAGCCGCAGTCGAGGTGGTCGCGGCCGATGACGATCGGAGCGCCGACCTTCTTCTTCTTGACGAGCCAGTTCAGGCGCGCGCCCATCTCGGCGCGCTCGCCGTAGCCGAGCCAGCAGATGCGGGCCGGCAGGCCCTGGAACGCGACCTTCTGGCCGGCGAGCTCGATCCAGCGCTTGAGGGCCTCGTTCTTGGGAAAGGCCGCGAGGACCTCGCGATCGGTGGTCCGAATGTCTTCGGGATCGCCCGACAGCGCGGCCCACCGGAACGGCCCCTTCCCCTCGCAGAACAGCGGGCGTATGTACTCGGGCACGAAGCCGGGTATGTCGAAGGCGTTCTTGACGCCCGCCTCGACGGCGCGGGCGCGGATATTGTTGCCGTAATCGAAGGTGACGGCGCCCTGCTTCTTGAGCGCGAGCATGCCTTCGACGTGGCGGCCCATCGACGCAATTGATTTTTTGACGTATTCGGCGGGGTTCTTCTTCCTCAGTTGAGAGGCCGTGCCGACGTCGTAGCCTCGCGGTATGTAGCCGTACAAAGGATCGTGCGCGGAGGTCTGATCGGTCAGTATGTCGACGGGGAACCGCCGCTTGGCCAGCTCCGGGATGATGTCGGCGGCGTTCCCGAGCAAGCCGACCGAGAGGGCTTCGCCCCTTTCCTTGGCCCGGCTCACGCGCTCGAGGGCCGCGTCGAGATTCTCCTCGACGACGTCCAGATACTTGGTCTTGAGACGGAAGCGCAGCCGCGTCGGATCGACTTCGATGCCGAGGAACGCGGCCCCGTTCATCGTGGCCGCGAGCGGTTGAGCCCCGCCCATCCCGCCGAGGCCTGCCGTCACGACGAGGCGCCCGGAGAGGCCGCCGCCGAAGCGCCGGCGGCCCGCCTCGGCGAAGGTCTCGTAGGTGCCCTGAAGAATGCCCTGGGTGCCGATATAGATCCAGGAGCCGGCCGTCATCTGGCCGTACATCATGAGCCCTTTCTTGTCGAGCTCGTCGAAATGGTCCCAGTTCGCCCATTTGCCGACGAGGTTCGAGTTCGCGATGAGCACGCGCGGCGCCAGGTCGTGGGTCTTGAACACCGCGACGGGCTTTCCGGACTGAACGAGCAAGGTCTCGTCATTCTCGAGCACCTTGAGGGATTTCACGATCTGGTCGTAGCAGGCCCAGTTGCGCGCCGCCTTGCCCCGGCCGCCGTACACGACGAGGTCCTGCGGCCGCTCGGCCACCTCGGGATCGAGGTTGTTCATCAGCATGCGCAGGGCGGCTTCCTGCTGCCAGCCCTTGCAGGACATCTTCATTCCGCGCGCCGCTCGAATCGTTCTCATAAAGAATTCAACGAATTGTTAGGCCTGACACCTCAGTCGAACGCCCCGGACAAAACCAATTCTCGCGCCGTTTCGAGCTTGCCGGAGAGGACCTCGTCGCCTTTGGAGGCCTTCACTTTCGAGCGCAGGACGGCGAGCCCCGCTTCCACCGCGCGGCCCGACTTGAGCGGGCGGTGAAACTCGATGGCCTGCGCGGCGCAGACGAGCTCGATCGCGACGACCTGCGCCGAGTTCCAGACGATCTTCTTGAATTTGAGGGCGGACCACATCCCCATCGAGACGAAATCTTCCTTGTTCGCGGAGGTCGGCACGGAGTCGGCCGAGGCCGGATGGGCGAGCGTCTTGTTCTCGGAGGCGAGCGCCGCGGCGGCGTACTGGGCGATCATGTAGCCGGACTCCACGCCCGGGTCGCGGGCGAGGAAAGGCTTCAGCCTCGGCGCGGCTCCGGCCGTGACCTGGAAGGTGCGGCGCTCGGAGATGTTGGCCAGCGCCGTTAGAGCGCCGGCCGCCGAATCGAAGGCGAACGAGAGGGACTGGCCGTGGAAGTTGCCGCCGGAGATCACGCGGCCGTTCGCCACGAGCGGGTTGTCGGTGACCGAGCCGAGCTCGACCGAGATCACGCGGCGAGCCTCCACCAGGCGATCCCAGACGGCGCCGTGCACCTGGGGCGCGCAGCGCAGGGAGTAGGAGTCCTGGACGCGCGGGTCGTCGACGACATGGGAGCGGCGTATCTCGGAGCCGGCCAAAAGCCGGCGCAAAGAACGCGCGGCTGATATTTGGCCGGGATGCGGCTTCAGGCGCTGGATCGCCTCGTCGTACGGCGAGGGCGTGCCGGTGAGCGCGTCGAGCGAGGCCGCGCAGGCGAGATTCGAGGCGCGATACACGCGCTCCGCGGCCAAAAGCGCGAGCCCGCCGACGGACTGCATCGCCTGGGTTCCGTTCAGGAGGGCGAGGCCTTCCTTCGCGGCCAGGACGAAGGGCTTGAGGCCCGCTCGCTTGAGCGCGACGGCGGCCGGCATCCGGCGTCCGCGATACAGCACGTCCCCCTCGCCGATGACGGCCAAGGCCATGTGAGCCTGCGGGGCGAGGTCGCCGCTGGCGCCGACGGAGCCGCGGCTGGGAATCAACGGAATGATGTTGGCGTCCAACATGCGCGCCAAATGGCGCACCAGCGCCGGACGGACTCCCGAAAATCCGCGGGATAATTCATTCACGCGCAGGAACAGGATCGAGCGGGCCTCGAGCGGATGAAGCGGCTCGCCGACGCCGCAGGCGTGGGACAGGACGAGGTTGCGCTGGACCTGAGCGAGGCGCTCGGTGGAGATGCGGGTCGAGGCGAGCTCGCCGAAGCCGGTGTTGACGCCGTAGATCGTCCCGCCCGACGCCATCGCCGTCTCCAGCACTCTGCGCGAAGAGGCGACTCGCCGCAGCGCGGCCGACGGGAGGACCGCCTTCCGTCCGGCGACGACGACGGAGGACAGCTGTTCGAGCGTGAGGCTCGAGCCCAGCTTAAACGAGTTCGAGGGCAACGGCCACGGCCTCCCCGCCGCCGAGACAGATTCCGGCGACGCCGCGCTTGCCGCCGCGGATCTTCAGGGCGTTGATCAAGGTCGCGAGGATGCGCGCGCCCGAGGCCCCGAGCGGGTGGCCCAGAGCGACCGCGCCGCCGTGGACGTTGATCTTCTCGTGCGGGATGTTCCCGAGCTTGGCCACGACGAGCGTCACCACGGCGAACGCCTCGTTGACCTCGAAAAGGTCCACCGAATCGACGGTCCAGCCGATCTTCTTCAGGAGCTTCTCCACGGCGCCGGCCGGAGCGGTCGTGAACCACTTCGGCTCCTGGGAATGCGTGGCCCAGCCGATGACGCGCGCGATCGGCTTCTTTCCGGCCGCGCCCTTCGCGGAGCAAAGCACGAGCGCCGCCGCGCCGTCGTTGAGCTTGGAGGCGTTGGCGGCGGTGATGGTGCCGTCCTTCTGAAACGCGGGGCGAAGCTTGCCGATCTTGTCGAGCTTGGCGCGGCCGGGCTCCTCGTCGAGCTCGATGCCGTCGACCGCGACGATCTCGCCCTTGAACCAGCCCTTGGCGACGGCCTCCGCGGCGCGCTCGTAGGAGCGGACCGCCCACGCGTCCTGCATCTCGCGCGTGAGGCCGTGCTCCTTGGCGCACAGCTCGCCGCAGTCGCCCATGTGCACCCCGTCGTAAGGGTCCATCAGGCCGTCGCGGAGCACGGCGTCGAGGAGCTTCGCGTCGCCGTAGCGGTAGCCGGAGCGGGCCTTGTCGAGCAGGTACGGCGCCTTCGACATGGACTCCATGCCGCCGGCGAGCGCGTACTCGTGCTCGCCGAGGGCGATGCCCTGGGAGACCATCATGACGGCCTTCATGCCCGAGCCGCAGACCTTGTTGACCGTGGTCGCGCCCACCGAGACCGGGATGCCGGCCGCGATCGCGGCCATGCGAGCGGGCGCCTGGCCGATGCCGGCGGGGATCACGCAGCCGAGCACGACCTCGCCGAGCTCTTCGGCCTTCACGCCGGACTTGGCGAGCGCGTCGGCGATGGCCTTGGCGGCCAGCTGCGGGGCGGTGTAGTTGGCGAAGACGCCGTTGATGGAGCCGATCGGGGTGCGGGAGGCGGAGAGAATCAGAATATCGTTCATGGTGGATTCCTCACGAGTAGTAGACGAATCGGGCGGCGAGGCCGCAGAGCACCGAGACGGCGGCGCCCATGTAGAAGGTGAAAGCGGTCAGGTCGAACAGGCGGCGGCGGCGCAGGAAGAACATCACCCCGAGCCAGCCCGCCGCGAGGGCGCCCGCGCCGAGGGCGGTCGGGAACAGAAAGCACAGCGCCAGCACGAGGCGCTCGGCCATCGCGAGGTGCTTCTCGTCGTCGCCGGGGTAATCCGCGCCGTGGAGGTCCTTCTCGAGGAAGTAGATGAGCACCGTGCAGGCGTGCGTGATGAGCACGAACAGGCAGCCGAGCACCGGCCACTTCTCCGGGAAGAACCCCGCCGTCGCCGTCGTGGTGACGGCCAGGGGCGCCACGGAAAAGATCACGGCGTAATGGATGACCTGGTCCCAGGCGAAGAAAAGGGTGTTGTCGGGCATCCCGTACTTGAAGATGGTGTACACGCGCCACCAGTCCTCGAGAAAGTGCGTGATGAAGATGATCGCGATGCAGGTCCACCCGTTCATGTGGAAGAAGGAGTTCTCGATCCAGTAATCGCCGAGAAAGGGCCAGGTGACGACCAGGTAGGCGACCGGGTGCATCACGCAGTGCGCGAGCAGGCCCCACATGCTGGTGCGCTTCCAACGGTTGATGAAGTTGGTCTGAAGCGTGAAGTCGCAGAGCAGGTGGCCGAACATCAGCCGCCAGAATATGTTCATGTCTCTATTTCGCCGTGAGGTTGAAGACCTGGTCCCAGTCGTCGGGCGGAAGGGCCGCGTAATCCCGCGAGATGTTCCGGTAGAGCTCGCCCGGCCCGTCGTTGGGCATCAGCTCGAGGAACTCGGTGAAGCGCGCCAGCGCCTCTTCATATTTTTTGTCGTAGAAGGCCGTCATGCCCTTCTCCCAGACGGGAAGGGACTTCACCCAGGCGGGCGCCAGCTTGCCCTTCTCGGCGAGCGGCTCGTAGACCGGCACCGGCGTCTCCTTGCCGACGACGCGCGCGCGGCCGAGGTAGCGCGCCTCGATCGCGTCCTTGGCGCCCTGATACGTCGGCTCGCTGATCATGATCTGCGAGCCGAAGAACTTGTTGGCGCCCTCGAGGCGGGAGGCGAGGTTGACCTGGTCGCCGATCACGGTGTAGGCGAGCTTGCGCTCGGTGCCGGTGAAGCCGACGTTCATGAAGCCCGTGTTGATGCCGATGCGAATCTGCGGGATTTCGGGCAGGCCCGGATCGAGGTTCTTGTTGAGCTCGGCGATCGCCACCTGGCATTGCAGGGCGGACAGGACCGCGTCGCGCGCGTGATCCTTGTTCTCGAGCGGCGCGTTCCAGAACGCCACGACGCAGTCGCCGATGAACTTGTCGATCGTGCCGCGGCGGTCGAGAATGACCTCGCTGAAGGAGGACAGATAACGGTTGAGGAAGGCCATCAGCGCCTCGGCGCTCATCTTCTCCGAGATCGTCGTGAAGTGCGCGATGTCGAGGAAGAACACCGTCATCTCCCGCTTCTGCGCGCCGAGCTTGGCTTTTTCGGGGTCGTTCGCGAGCTCCTCGACGATCTCGGGCGAGACGAACTGGCCGAACTTGGCCTTGATCAGCTGCTTCTCGGCGCCCTCGGTCAGGACGCGGTGCACGGTGAGAACGAGGAAGCTCACGATCAGCGTCAGGCCCGGCGCGACCGGATAGATCATCGTGCCGCGCCCCGCCAGATGCAGCGAACCCAGCACCATCACGGCAAGCGTCGCCGCGACGGCGACCGCGCCGATGGCCGGAGAGAGCAGGCGCAGCAAGAAGTACGGGAACCAGGCGGCGGCGATCACGAGCAGCAGGACGATGAGGCGGCTGGTGGCCTCGAGAGCGTCGCCGTTGAGGACGTTGTCGATGGCCGTCAAATGGAATTCGGGGCCGGGCGTGTGGGCGTTGAACGGGCCCGGATAATGGTCGAAATAGCCGGTGGAAATCGAGCCGATCACGACCAGCGCGCCCTTCAGCGCGTCCCGCTGGGCCGTCGACAGATTGCCGGACAGCAAGTCCATCAGCGAGATCGTGCGGTAGGGCGAATAGTACTTGTCGGTCGAGCCGGCTTTCTCATGCCGCGCCCACCCGACGGGCTTCCGGAAGTTGAGAACCGGGACCGGCATCTGGTCCGCGGGGTTTTCCTTCAGCACCTGCTCGAGCGTCTTGCCCGTGAAGCTCGCCACCGCGGCGGCCGCCAGAGAGGTCGTGGGCCGGCCGTTCTTCAGCACCGGATCCTCGAAATCGGAATTGAACAGCAGGAAGGTGCGGATGTGGCCGTCGTCGTCGAGATGCTGGCCGATGGCGGGGGTGCCGAGGTGCTGCGCCGCGGCCTTGAGCGGCTTGACGGCCATCTGCACGCGGATTTTGTCGGACCCCTCGACCCTCTCCACGTTGAAGAGCTGTATGACCTTGCCGTGGCGCTTCGCGGCCGCGGCCAGCTCGGCGTCGCCTTCCCGGGGCTCGAAGAAAAGCACGTCGAACACGATGGTCTTCGCTCCGTATTCGGTCAGCTTCTCGACGGCCTGCGCGTAGACCTTTCGCGGCAGCGGGAAGCCGAGGGCGTGGACGGTGTCGTCGTCGGCGGCCGCCAGGACGAGACGAGGATCGCCGGTCTTGACGCTCCCCTCGCGCAGGGTGAACGAGAGGTCGTGCCACACCCGTTCGACGGAGGAGAACAGCCCGTAGCTTTGGATCCCGACGAGGAACGGGAGGTAGGCGATCGCCGCGAGCACGCAGAACACCGCGCAGAAGCGTTTCGGGAACGATTTGCCGAGGAGATTCATTGAGTTACCTTTTCGGCGGGGGCCTTAACGGGGTTCTTGGCCGGCGTCTTGGCCGGGGCCTTCTTGACCGGAGCGGGCTTGGCCGGAGCGGGCTTGGCCGGGGCCTTCTTGGCCGGGGCCTTCTTGGCCGGGGCCTTCTGCGGCGGCGCCGCCGGGCCGCCCGCCGGCAAGCCGAGCCGGGCGCGGAGCTGCGCCAACGCGAAATCCATTTGGACC
>JAQTNG010000018.1 GCA_028714015.1 Elusimicrobiota bacterium
TGCGGGGCGCCCCTCGCTCTCAAACCCGCCCCACTCCCTCACTACCACGCTAGGAACCGGAGTCTGGCCGGCGGGTCCCCTCTGATGGCAGCCGCCCGGCACATCCGCTTCGCGCAGGAATACGCGGTCGACCTGGACGGCACCGCGGCCGCGATCCGGGCCGGATACTCGAAGAAGGGCGCGGCCGTCACAGCGCACAAGCTGCTCAAGCGCCCCGCGGTGAAGGCCGAGATCAAGCGCATCACGGACGCGAGCGCCAGGAAGGTCGGCGTCAAGCTCGAGCGCGTGATCGAGGAGTTGGCCCACATCGCCTTCGTCGACCCCGCGGACTTCTACGACAAGAAGGGGAACCTCCTCTCGATCAAGAAGATGCCCGAGAGCGCCCGGCGCGCGCTGCACGGCTTCGACGTGGAGGTCCTCGTCAAGAAGCTGGCAAGCGTGACCAAGGTCCGCTTCGAGAAGCGCGCGGCCCTGCACGACCTGCTCGAGCACCTGAGCCCCCGCCGCCTCGAGCTCACCGGCAAGAACGGCAAGCCCCTGGTGCCTCCGGCGGCCGACCCCGACTGGAGCAAGCTCAGCAAGGCCGAGCTCTTCGAGATGGCGGGGATGAAGAAGCGCGCCGGAGCCGTGGCCAGGGCTGAGGCCGGCGCCGATGCCGGCGCCGAGGCCGCCGAGTGAGGGCGCTGCTCCTAGCCCTCGCCCTCGCGGCCCCCCAGCACGCGGCCGCCGCCCAGCCCGCCCGACCGACCGCGGTCTCGCGCTACCCGACCGAGGCCGAGCTGCTCGCCGAGCGGCAGCGCGCGGAGCTGCAGCGGCGCGCCCGGGTCGAAGTGGCGAGGCAGGCGGCGCCCGAGGGCGACATCCTCACGTGGGGCAAGGCGCTCTTCCCCGACAAGTTCGACCTGCCCTTCTGCCTCGAGCTCCACGAGTATTTCGTCTCGATCCGCGCCGAGCCGTTCACGAACGTCGAGGCCCCGCGCGGGCACGCGAAGACCGCGATCAAGTGCTTCCTCATCCCGATCTACCAGGCGCTCGTCGAGCCGGCGGCATTCCGCCACTACCTCAACGTCCAGGCGACGAAGGAGAAGGCGATCGCGGTAAACCTGGCGATCCGCCTCGAGCTCGAGGAGAACCAGGAGCTGCGCGAGCTCTACGGCGACCAGGTCGGCGAGACGAAGTGGACCGACGGCCAGTTCGTCCTCCAGAACGGCGTCGTCTTCTCCGCGATCGGCGCCGGGCAGTCGATCCGCGGCATCAACTACCGCAACATCCGCCCGGACTACGTCGTCATCGACGACCTCTACGACGAGGAGGACATCAACAACGTCGAATCGACGCAGAAGAAGAACGCCTGGTTCTGGGGCTCTCTCTACAAGGCCCGCGCGATCGGCCGGCGCACCTCGATGCACATGCAGGGGACCGCGATCAACGGCCACGACCTGCTCGAGGTCCTCAAGAAGAAGAAGCGCTGGACCTCGAAGACTTTCCGCGGCGTGGTGGATAAGGAGCGGGGGCTCATCCTCTGGAAGGAGCTCGACGCCGCGGCCCGCGCGGACCTCTTCGCCGACTTCGAGGACATGCCCACGGTCATCTTCAACCGCGAGGTCCAGAACGAGCGCCGCGACGACGCCGAGTCGATCGTCAAGAAGGCCTGGCTCGCGAACTGGCGCGTCAGCCCCGCCGAGTTCCTGCGCGCGCGCCAGCTGGTGTCGGTCGAGCTCGGCTGCGACCCGAGCGTGGGGAAGACCGTCCACGGGAAGGTCGCGACGTCGGACTTCACCGGCATCGCCCTCGTCCTCAAGGCCCGGCAGGAAGACCAGCCCGCCGGCGCCTACGACTACCTGATCGTCGGGCTGCGCAACGAGCGCCTGTCGCTCAACAAGCGCGTCGACGCGGTGATCGAGGTGGCGGGCCGCTTCCCCGACTGGCCGGCCACGCGCGCGAACATCGAGGCCATCTCCGCGTTCGAGGACTTCGCCGGCGAGGTCCGACGCAAGGCGAACCTGCGCGTCGTCAGCGTGAGCAAGGTCAAGGACAAGATCACCAACCTCGAGAACAAGAGCGGCTACTTCGAGGGCGGCCGCGTGTTCGTCTCGGACGCCATCCCCCAGAAGATGGTCGAGCTGCTCGAGTACCAGCTCACCACGAACACGCCCGACCACGACGACCTGCGCGACGCAGCACTCCTGGTGCTGCCGGACCTCAAGCCGCGCAGCTCGTGGAGGCCCATCGCGTGAGACTGATCGCCTACGGACTCGCGTTCGGCGCCGCGTCGGCCTCGCTCATGCTCGCCGCGTGCTCGTTCATCCAGCGCGTCGACCGCGAGTGCTGCCCCGGAGTGGGCTGCGTCTGCCGCGACGCGCGCAGCGGGCGCTACGTCTCCTGCCGGCCTGAGCCCCACGGCGCGCCGGTCGGCTCCGCGGTGGGCCCGGACGGGATCGCCTACTGCCGCGACGAGCGGGGCCGCGAGTGGCCCAGCCGGGGAGAGTGCGACTGATGCTCAGGGGCTGGCTTAAAGCCGCGCGCGACAAGGTCGCCTCGGTCGCCTTCCCCGCGAACGCCGGCGGCTTCCTGCGCTTCCTGCTGCCGAACACGAACATCGACTTCGAGAGGCACGTGGGCGACGGCATCGGCTCCAACGTGTTCATGTCGCCGATCCTCTGGATCTGGCGCCAGGCCATCGAGTCGCGCATGGCCGTGCTCACCGAGACGGCGGACAAAGAGGAGCTCGACTTCCAGCACGAGCTCTCGAAGCTGCTGCGCAACCCGAACCCGTTCTACTCCGGCGCGGCCATGATGCTGGCGATCCTGATCTCCTGGTTCACGGACGGCAACGTCTACCTGCTCAAGGCGCGCGACGGGTCGGGGGCCGTGCGCCGGCTCTGGTACGTGCCCCACTGGATGGTGGAGCCGAAGTGCGACGAGTCCGACCCGTCGTCGTTCATCTCCTACTACTGCTACCGCCCGGGCGGCGCGGCCGAGCACGAGTTGCTGCCGAGCGAGGTGGTCCACCTGAAGTGCGGCGTGGACCCGCGCAACGTCCGCAAGGGCTTCTCCCACATGAAGATGCTCCTGCGGGAGATCTTCAACGACGACGAGTCCGCCAACTTCGTGGCAGCACTCCTCCTCAACAGCGGCGTCCCGGGCCTGATCATCTCGCCGAAGGAGTCCTCGAGCGCCGGCTCCGAGGACCTCAAGGCGACCCGCGACTACGTCCAGGTCATGTTCGGCCGGTCCCGCCGCGGCACCCCGCTGGCGATCGGCGCGCCGACCGAGATCAAGGAGTTCGGCTACGACCCGAACAAGATGAACCTGTCCGGCGTGCGCAACGTCTCCGAGGAGCGCATCTGCGCCGGCATCGGCCTGCCCGTGGCGATCCTCGGCTTCGGCACGGGTGTGGAGCAGACGTCGGTGGGTGCGACCATCATCGAGCTGCACCGCATCGCGTGGGTCGGCTGCATCATCCCCAACCAGGAGCTGATCGCCGAGGAGCTCACGCGCTCCCTGCGCGAGGACTTCAAGCTGAGCGACGACCAGCGGATCTCCTTCGATCGCGACAAGGTCCGCGCCCTGCAGGAGGACCGCAACAAGGAGGCCGAGCGCCTGCGCGGCCTGGTCAAGGACGCGGTCATGATGCGCTCCGAGGCCCGCAAGCTCCTGCGCCTCGAGGTGACGGACGAGGACGAGGTCTACCACCTGCCGCTGGGCGTGACGCTCGAGGGGCCCGGCGCCCCGGACCCCGAGCCCGCGCCTGCCGCGGCGCTCGGTCCGGACGGCAAGCCCCTGCCGGCTAAGCCGCCCAGGCCCGGAGATCCCGCGCCGGCCGCGAACGAGCCCGACCCGAACAGCGTGGAGAAGCCCAAGGCCGCCGGCAAGCGCATGAGCCGGCAGCAGGTCGCCATCCTGCGCGCGATGGACAAGATCAAGGAGCGCGCCGGCAGGGGCCTCGAGCGGCGCATGAACGAGTTCTTCAAGACGATGGGCGAGGCCGTCGAGGCCGCTTACCTGGCCACGCGCGTGAAGTCCTCCGATGACGAGATCCAGGTCGAGCTCGTTATGGGCTCGATCGGCGTCAACAAGCTGCGCCAGGAAGTCCGCGGCATCTACGCCACGCACTACGTCGGGGTGTTCCGCGAGACCCACGCGACGCTCGCCGGCATGGGTCTCGAGGTCTCGGGCGTCGACGCCGCCGAGATGAAGATCCTCGCGCGCGGGGGCACGCAGGCGGGCCTGCTCGACATGACTAAGGACGCCCGCGGCAAGGCGCTCAAGATCCTGGAGCAGGGCCGCGCCGACGGCCGCAACCCCGAGGACATCGCGCGCGACCTGGCCAAGGCGATCCCGGCCGGCCGCTTCGAGGACTCGCGCACGCGCGCATCCCTGATCGCGCGCAACGAGACGCGGGTGGCACAGACTGAGTCGGCGCTGGCGGTGTACCGCGGCGCCGCCGGCATCGGCGAGGTCATGGTGATCGACGGGCGCCTGGGCGAGACCGACGACGACTGCGAGGCGGTCAACGGGCAGCGGGTGGACTTCAACACGGCGGAGGGGCTGATCGCAGACGAGCACCCCAACGGGACGCGCGACATCGTGCCGGTATTCGGAGGAGCGTGAAATGAATCCAGACCTGATCTTCAAGTCGTTCAGCATCGACCTCAAGGCGCTCACCGAGGAGAAGCTGGCCAAGGGCGAGCTCGACGTCGTGTTCGCGACCATGGGGGTCTGGGACAAGGACGGCGACCTGGCGCTGCCGGGCTTCTACGGCGAGCAGGACATCGCCTTCCTGCCCACGCACGACTGGTCGCACGTGCCGCTGGGCAAGGGCCGCACCTACGAGCAGGGCAACGAGGCCCGCGCGAAGATCAAGCTGAACCTCGATATCCAAGCCGCGAAGGACTGGCTCTCGGCCATCAAGTTCGACTTGGCCAACGGCCGCCCCATACAGGAGTACTCCTACGGGTTCAAGGTGCTCGAGGGCGGCTCGGAGATGGGCGAGCAGCTCGGGCGGCGCGGCCGCATCCTCAAGCCCCGCGAGGACGCCACGCCCGGCTCGAAGATCTGGGAAGTGTCCCCGGTGCTCGTCGGCGCCGGGGAGAAGACCCGCACGCTGTCGGCTAAGTCGGCCGCCGGAGCGGGGAAGACTTTCGCCGACGAGTCGCAGGCCGTGCTTGACGCGGTCGACGGGCTCGTCGTGCGCGCGAAGGCGCTTGCCGCCCTCCGCGAATCGGAGGGGCGCGAACTGTCCGCGCCCAACAGGGAGCGCCTGGCCGCGCTGGCCGGCTCCCTCCAGGAGTACGCCAAGACCATGACGTCGCTGGCCGTGCCCGCGCCTGCCGCGGTCGCCACCCCCAGCGCCGAGGCGGTCGAAGCGCGACGTGAGCTCGTGCGCATGGCCAAGCGCCGCGCCGGGCTGCAGTAACACGACGCAAAGGAGGCGGCAACGTTATGAGCGCGAAACTGAAGGAACTGCAGGGCAAGCTGGCCAAGAGCCAGGAGAAGATGGGCAAGATCCTCGAGCAGGCGGGACCGGATCTCGATTTCAAGAAGGTCACGGAGGTCTCCGGCTCGGACAGCGAGAAGGCCGCGGCCTTCCGGGCGATCAACGAGGAGTGCTCCGTGGCGCAGAAGGAAGTCGACGAGGAGCGCTCGAACATCTCCGCTAAGGAGGCGTTCGAGAAGCGCAGCCTCATCGCCAAGGTGGCGCAGCCGGGCTCCGGCGCCGCGAAGGAGGTCGAGGTCAAGGGCGAGAAGAACCTGGCGGACGCCATGTTCAAGCACGCCGACATCGACCCCGAGTCCCTCCGCACGGACGGCCGCCTGAAGGCGGCCTTCTGGAACAAGGAGGTCGAGCTCCCTCTCGGCGTCACGATGAAGACGCTGATGGACACGACCGCGTGGGTCCCGGAGACGTTCCGCACGGGCAAGGTCGTCGACAAGGCGGCGCGCCCCATCCAGGTCACGGACCTCATCCCGGCCGGTCAGACCGGCCAGGCGGCGGTCGTGTACATGGAAGAGACCACGCTCACCGAGAACGCGGCCGAGATCGCCGAGGCCGGCACGTACGGCGAGAACGCCTACGCGCTGACCGAGCGCTCGGAGACCGTCCGCAAGATCGCGGCGTGGCTCCCCATCACCGACGAGCAGCTGGAGGACGTCCCGCAGGTCCGCGGGTACATCAACCAGCGCCTGCCGATGTCCCTGCGCCGCCGCCTCGACGGGCAGATCATCAACGGGTCGGGCATCTCGCCCTACCTGACGGGCATCCTCAACAAGGCGTCGATCCAGACGCACGTCCGCTCGAGCGTCTCGGGCGACAAGCCCGTCGACGCGCTGTACCGCGCGATGCGCAAGGTCCGCGTCACGGGCCGCGCGCTGCCCAACGGCATCATCATCCACCCGGAGGACTTCGAGTCCATCCGCCTGATGAAGACGAACGACGGCCAGTACGTCTGGGGCCACCCGGCCGAGGCCGGCCCGGAGCGCATCTGGGGTCTGCCGATCGCGCAGTCGGACATCCTCACCGCGGGGACCGCGATCGTCGCGGACTTCTCGTACTCGGAGCTCGCGGAGCGCCGGGGCATCGTGGTGAAGATGACGGACGCGCACAGCACGTACTTCATCGAAGGCAAGCAGGCGATCCGCGCCGACATGCGCGCGGCTTTCCTGATCTACCGCGCGGCGGCGTTCGTGGCGGTCACCCTCTAGCAAGGGCGCAGTAAGCCCGGCCGGGGCAGGCGGAAGCTGAGCCCCGGCCGGGCGGTCGCTCCAAGACGTGTCAGGAGGAAATCGTATGAAGAAGCTGAAGATGCTGTTCGGAGCGGCGCTGGCCCTCGCGCTGGCGCTCGCCCCGGTCGTGCCGCTGCACGCGGAGTCGGAGAACACCCCGCCCGCCGTGGGCGGTTCGTTCGGCGGGCTGCACCCGAACCTGGACTTCTACGGCGTCAAGCCGTGCCGAGTCTCGGACAGCACGACCGCCGTGCTGTGCAAGAGCGGCGAGGGCTTCCTCGACGCGGTCTGCGCCGACGGCGGCCTGGCCACGGGGTACTCCCTCGCGGTCGACTCCGGGATCGCGGGCTCGCGCTCGGTGACCAACTCGGACAGCCTGCTGCTGACCCCGATGGTGTTCAGCATGTCGGACACCGTGACCCTCGCGGCGTTCCCGACGCGGTGCTGGACGGCCAAGACCGACGCCGGCGGACCCGTCAAATTCGTGAATGGCCTCCTGGGAGTCCAGAGCGCCGCGACGCACTCGACGATCCTGTACTGGCACTACAGCAACGGGCTCAACCCCTAAGCTGGAGAATCCCGGACAGAGCCCGGCCCTCGACGATGGGGGCCGGGCCGACCGGGGGGACCGCATGAACAGAGCTCTACTCTGGCTGATGGTGTTCGGCGCGATGGTGTTCTGGCTGCCGCCGATCGCCGACCCGTACATGACGCCGCGCCTCCTCCTGGTGGCGGTCGGCGCCGCGCTGCTGCTCATCCAGCGCAGCGGTCTCGGCAGCTCGCTCGAGCTGCCCGCCCTGGCCCTGCTCGCCGCGGCCGGGATCTCCGCGCTGTTCGCCCAGGACAAGCTCTACGCGATCATCGGCTCGTACCAGTTCGGCATGGACTCGCTGCTCTCGATCGCGTGCTACTGCGCGGTCCTCATCGCGGCCGCGCGCGCGGGCGAGGGCGTCGACGGGGTCGCGCGCATGGTCGCCGCGGCCTCCATCCCGGTCTCGCTCTACGGGATCTTCCAGCGGTTCTTCCGGGACCCGCTCATCTGGCAGGACCTCCACAGCGGCGCCCGCGTGGCGTCCACCCAGGGCGGGCCGATATTCCTCGGCGCGGTCCTCGCGATCGCGGCACTCTGCGCCCTCCACGGGGCGAAGAAGGGCGACAGGGCCTCGTGGGCGGCCCTCGCCCTCGCCCTGCCGTGCCTCTGGTTCACGCAGACGCGGGGCGCCATGCTCGCCCTCGGCGTCGGCGCGGCGTTCGTGGCGCGCCCGGTCGCGCTGCTGGCGATCCCCGGGCTCCTGCTGATGCCGCGGTTCTTCACCTCGGCGCTGTCCGACGCGGCCCGCCTCGAGGTGTGGAAGGTCGCGCTGCGCACGTTCGCGGCGCACCCGCTCACCGGGTACGGGGCCGGGAACTTCTACCTGGCCTTCCGGCGTTACGCGAATTGGGACCTCGTCGACGTGGTCGGCAACGCGACGTACGTCCAGTCCCACGCGCACAACGACGTCCTGCACGTCGCGGCCACCATGGGCGTCGTCGGCCTGGCGGCGTACGCCCTGCTCGGCTACTCGGCGCTGCGCGCGGCGCTCGAGCACGAGGAGCGCCGGCTGCTGCTCGGCCTGCTCGCGGCGTACGCCGTCCTGTCGTCCTTCAATCCAGTCACGACCTCGGCGTTCGTGCTGCTGGCGCTCATCTTCGGAGCGGCTTCCTCCAGGGTAGAGCCCGCCGCGAAACGGCGCGTCCTCCCCGCGCTGGCGTCGGTGGTCGTGGCACTCTCGGTCGGCCGGCTGACGCTCGCGGACTACCACTACGCCCGCGCCGGCGTCGCCAGGGGCGACCCCGCGCTCAGCGCGATGGAGTTCCAGCGGGCGGCCGAACTCAACCCCTGGGAGATGTTCTACTCCTGCCGCCAGGTCGACTCCCTGATGCGGCTGATCCCCCGCATGCCGCTCGAGCAGCGCCGCCCCCTCGCCCTGGCCGGACGCGACCTGGCGGTCCGGGCCGTCGAGCGCCACCCCATGGACTCCTACGCCCACGAGCTGCTGGGCAAGCAGATCCTCATCGGCTACGTCGCCGGCTACCGCGACGTCGACCCGCGTCGGGCGCTCGAGGCGTTCGACCGCGCCCAGCAGCTGGCGCCCACGTTCGAGGTCCTCATGTGGCGCCGGCGCAACACCGCGAGGGAGCTCGGCGACGCGGCCGAGGTCAGGCTCGCGGACAAGGACATCAACGATCTTCGGGCGGCCGTCGCGCCCGGGAGGAAAAGCTAGTGGCCCTGGAACTGAGGTTCATCAGCAAGAAGGAGGGAAATCACATGGCGAAGCACAAGCTGGCCGAACGGACGCACGTGTACGTGGACCCGAAGACGCGCGAGGAGCGGATCGCGAATTTCGACCCCAAGACCGGAGACAAGGACAACGTGTTCCTGCTCGGTGCGGAAGGCGCGGAGATCGAGCTCGAGCGGGCCGAGGCCCTCGGCCTCGTGAAGGCCAAGAAGGCGGGCAAGGACAAGGAATAGGACGATGCCCACCATCCTGACGGTAGACGAGGTCAGAGAGCATATCGAGACTGACCTCGGAGACGATCCCCTGACGCGGCTCATCGAAGCCGCCGACCAGGAGATCATCGACCGCCTGGGTGCGCTGGCCTCGCATACGGAAGTCCTGAACGGCGACGGTCTCCCCGTGCTCCCGCTCGCCCGCCGGGCTTCCGCGATCTCCTCGGCCACCGAGAAGATCCTCGACACCGACTACGCCCTGTCGGCCGACGACTACGAGCTGCTCGGCGACGGCTACGCGCTGCGGCGCAAGCAGGGCACCTCCTGCCCCGCCCTCAGCTGGCGCGGCAGCGTGACCGTCGTCTACGTGCCGATCGGCGGGGCCGCCGGCGAGCTCGCCGCGCGCAAGAAGCTGCTCGTCGACCTGGTGCGGCTCGACGTGGCGTACGACGCCAAGAAGTCGGACTCCCTCGGGGACTCGAGCCGCGAGAGCCTCGACCACGGAAAGGAGCGCGACTCGCTCTTCTCGCGCGTCCTCAATCGCAACCGGAGGCTCCCGCTCGCGTGAGCCAGATCTCCTCTCGAATGACCATGCGCGCCGAGGTCCGCAGGAACTCCGCGGCCGCCGACGCCCACGGGGGCGCGGGCAAGCCCGCCTGGACGCTCATCCAGGACGGCGTGCCATGCTTCGTGTGGAGCAGGGTCCGCCAGCGCGTCGTCGACGGCAAGCAGAACGCCGAAGTCGAGGAGATCGCGGTCGTGTTCCGCGCCGGCGCCGACGTCCTCGCCTTCGACCGCATCGAGCAGATCAAGGACCGCCGCGGTCGCGTGCTGTTCGCGGGCCCCTTCGACGTCCTCACGGGCACTGAGAAGTCCGCCGGCGACGGCGTCGACCACCTGGCGTTCAAGCTGCGGAGGATCGCTTGAAGGTCGACTGGTACGGCGACCGGATCAAGGCCAAGCTCGTCCGCTCCTCCGTCCAGGGGGTCAACCGGACCATGGCCCAGGCGGTCGGCCAGAGCAAGGCGCAGCACCCCTGGCAGAACCGGACCACGACGCTCGAGAAGGGCATCCGCATCGTCAAGTCCGCCGTGTACAACAGCGCGGTCGTCAGCGGCATGTGGGGTGTCGCAAACGTGCTCTACGGCAAGTACCTCGAGGCCTCCGACAAGTGGACCTGGCTGCGGCCGGCCGCGCTCGTCACCTACCCGCGCCTGAAGGCCAACATCAAGGAGGCCTACCGTGCCTGACCTCCACGAGGCCGTGATCGTCGTGCTCAAGGAGCCCGAGGAGATCTTCGCGCTCGTCGGCGGCGAGGCCGGCGTCGACGACGCTCGCGTGTTCGGCATCGAGATCCCGAAGTCCGAGTTCGAGTCGAAGCAGACCCCGCGCAAGTGCATCGTCGTCCGGCAGAGCGGCCTGGGCGGCCACACGGGCGGCTACGCGCGCATCCAGAAGACGCTCCTGGACGTGTGCTGCTACGGGGAGACGCCCTACGAGGCCGAGTTGCTCCGCCTCGAGGTGAACCGATTCTTGAAGGCGTTCCGTCGGAGGATGTCGAGGGGGTTCCTGCTGCACTCCTTCGACCTGGTCAACGGCCCGATCCCGCTGCGCGAGCCGCAGACCGAGTGGCCGTACGTTCTGGAAACCTGGCGCTGCATGGCGTCAGAGACATGAGAGAGGAGGCGCACATGAACAAGATGAAGATGCTGCTGGCGGCCGCGCTGGCCCTGGCGTTGCCGGTCGTGGCGGCGGCGACCGAGGTCCGGGTGACCGTCGAGCAGAGCGTGAAGTCCGGGCTCACGGCGACGTACACGTCGTCCGGCCTGCTGACGACCAACACGTACAAGGTGCGGAACGACGGCAAGGTGTTCCTGCACTTCAAGAAGACGGGCGCGGGCGCGTGCACGGTGACGATCGTCACTCCGAACACGGCCAACGGCCTGGCGATCGCGGACCAGACGGTCACGGTGCCGGCGACGACCGGCGACCAGTTCGTGGGTCCCCTCCCGCCGTCGCTCTTCAACGACTCGTCGAGCGACGTGAGCTTCAGCATCTCCGACACGGTCGGACTGTCGTTCGCCGTCATCCGGCTCTGAGCCGAGGCCGGAAAAGGAGGAGCACATGGAGAACGACGCGCCGTACGAGATAATCGCGGCCCCGGCCAAGGTCTGGGTCGCGCCCGTGGGGACGGACTTCCCCGTCATCGACGCCGTGCCCAACGAGACCTGGACGCTGCTCGGCAAGTGCGGAGACAAGAACATCAGCGAGGACGGCGTCACCGTCTCTCACCCCCAGAGCGTGGAAGTGTTCCGCGCCGCGGGCAGCACCGGGCCCCGCAAGATCGTCCGCACGGAGGAGGACCTCATGATCTCCTTCACGCTGTGGGACCTGACGCTGGAGATGTACCGCCGGCTGATGAACTTCAACGCCATCACCCAGATGGAGGCAACGGCCGCCGCGGCCGGCGTCAAGAAGCTCAACCTCAAGCGCGGGCGGATCGTCAACCAGTTCGCGCTCATCGCCGAGGGGCCGTCGCCCTACGGCGAGGACTGGAACCTGCGGTACAAGGTGCCGATCATGGTCAACATCGGTGAGCCCGAGATCGTGTTCCAGAAGGGCGAGCCCGCGGGCCTGCTGTTCGACCTGCAGGCCATCGAGCACGAGACGCTGGGCTTCGGCGAGATCGAAGCGCAGTTCGCGGGCCGGGTCTAGGATGGACGCCTCGAGCGGGGAGGCCGTGGCCCACGTGGCGGGGGCCCTCCGCGAGCAGGTGCAGATGCACAAGAAGGCGGGCCGGTATCACCGGCGCGCCGCCAAGGACTCGATGGAGAAGCTGCGCAAGTTCTGCGAAGCCCACGGCATCAAGTTCTCGGTCAAGGAAAAAGGCGGAGGGTAAAACCATGGCCAACGTGCTGCTGGAATTGTCGACGGAGAAGGAGGAGCGGCCCACCATCAAGGTGGACGGCTCGCACTACGAGCTCAGGGCGAGGGAGGACTTCAACCTGAGCGAGGACGCGGAGTTCGCGTCGCTGGTCAAGGACTTCACGGGCTCGAGCCCCGAGCGGGACGCGGCCAAGATGGTCGGCTTCCTGGACCGGATAATCAAGCTGGCCGTCGCCGGCATTTCCGACGAGGTCCTCGCCAAGCTGTCCGACACCAAGAAGGTCATGATCCTCGGGGCTTTCAACAAGGAGGCCGCGTCCCGCCGCGCGCTCCCTCCGGTCGTGCCGGCGGCGGAGCCGATCGCGGCGGCGTAGACGTCGGCGTCCTCTTCCCGGTCCTCCACCGGTTCTTCGGCGAGCCGTGGGAATACTGGGAGGAGCTGCCGATCCGGAAGCTCAATTGCTACGTGCAGATGCTTCCGGTGATCAAGGCCGAGGAGTCGCTCCTCAGCTACCAGGCCGTGACGTGCGGGGTGGGACCGAAGAGCAAGCGGCAGGCCGGGCAGATGAAGAAGATGGTGCGGGAGTGGATCAAGACGATGGGCCGCTACTCGCCGAAGTCCAGGGCCAAGAAGGCGGCCAACTTCGAGGAGATGCGGGCGATGCTCGAGTCGATGGGCGTGAAGGTGAAGGTCCCGGAGGCAACGCGTGGCTGACGATTCGTTAGGGAAAGCCGTACTCGAGCTCGTCGCCGACGGCACGGGCCTGACCGGGGACCTCAAGTCGGCCGAGGACAAGGTCAGGACGACGGCCGACGTCATGCAGGGGCTGCTCGGCGCGATCGGCATCGGGTTCTCCCTCAAGTCGGTCCTGGACGCGACGGTGGAGGCGGAGCACGAGCAGGCGCTCCTGGCCAACACCGTCAGGGCCACGGGCATGGCGGCCGGCTTCACGACCGACCAGCTGCGGGCCCAGCAGGTCGAGCTGCAGAAGACCACCGGGGTCGGCGACGAGGCGATCTCGTCGATGCAGCGCGCCCTCATGGTGTTCCGGAACATCAACGGGCAGGTGTTCAAGGACGTCAGCCAACTCGCCCTGGACTTCGCCGCGGCCACCGGCGGGGACGCGACGGACGCCGCGCGCAAGTTCGGCATGGCGCTCAACGACCCCGTCAACGGACTCGACAAGCTGAAGCGCTCAGGCGTGGCCGTGACCGACGCGCTCAAGGAGCAGGTCGACGTCCTGGTCCGCGCCGGAGACCTCACGGGCGCGCAGGACCTGATCATCAGGGAGCTGACCAAGTCCTACGGCGGCGCCGCGGTGGCCGCTCGGGACACCCTGGGCGGCGCCATCAAAGCGCTCAAGGAGAACTTCGGGAACCTGTTCCTTGAGCAGGAGGGTGCCGGCAAGCAGCTGCGGATCTTCATCGAGCTCGTCGACCAGTCCCTGCCGACCGTCGCCGCGGTGTTCTCCTCGGTCTTCGCGGCCGTCAAGTACCAGGTCGAGGGCGTCGTCTCGAACCTGTTCTACCTCGGCAAGGGCCTCAACGAGCTCGTCCACGGGCACATCAGCGACGCGATCGGGGCGTTCGGGGAGATCGTCAACCCCGTCAAGCTCGCCGCCGGCGCCGTCGCTACGGGCAAGGTGGCGTACGACGAGGCCGCGGCGAGCATCACCAACGTCAGCAAGTCCTCAAAAGAGATGGCGGCCTCGGCCCCCGTCAACGCCGGCATCGTCGCCCAGTCCGCGCAGGAGATGGCGGCCGCGCTCAACAAGGCGAACGACGAGGAGATGTCCAAGAAGGCCGCGCTGTCCGCCGTGGCGCAGCAGGAGTTCGACACGTTCCTCCTGCGCGCCCAGGCCAAGACCGCCGCGATCACCGAGGACGGCGCCCTCGAGGTCGACCTGGCTAAGCAGAAGTACGAGCTGCTCGCGGCCGAGTCGCAGGCCTACTACGACGCGGAGGCGCTCAAGCTCGAGACGTCGCAGATGGGCTTCAACGACTACAACAACGCCATGGTGGCACTCGAGCAGAGCCGCCACCAGCGCGTGGCCGCCATCGCGGTCGCGGCCGACGTCGCCCAGCAGAAGCAGGATCTCGCGCAGCGGCAGCTGCGCCTCAACGCCGCGGCGAGCTTCTTCGGGAACATGCAGACGCTGCTGGCCAACTCGCTCGGCGAGCAGAATGCGCTCACGAAGGCGAACGCCGTGGTGCTCGGGACGATCCAAGCCTTCGCGGCCGCCAACAACGCCCTGGCGACCCCGCTGCCCTGGCCGATCCCCCAGGCCATGGCCGCGATCGCCCTGGCGGCCGGCCTGTCGAACGTGGCGAAGATGCAGGCGCTCGAGAAGGGCGGCTCGATGAGCGCCGGCGAGACGGCCCTGGTCGGCGAGGGCGGTCCCGAGCTGTTCACGGCGCCGCGCGCCGGGCACATCATCCCCAACGGCGAGTTCGGCGGCGCCGGCGGCGGCATGACGGTGAACCTCGCCCTCAACGTCGCGGGCGTCGACTTTGGTGACGAGTCGACCGCCGGGCGCATCCTGACGGGCATCGCCGACGCGGCCAGGCGCGGGCTCGAGGCCGCGATCCCGGCCGCCAACGCCTTCAGCGAGCTGGCCGCCATCCACGGGGGCAGGGCCTAAAAAAAATGAACATATTCCCCGGCGCGTACCCCGCCTTTCTGACCAGGAACTACCTCAACCGCCACGCGGAGAAGGCCGGCGACCTGATCGTGTCGAGCGGCAGCGAGACGCAGAAGCGCCTCTTCGACATGGATCCCCTGTCGCGCTGGCAGTCGGTCGGCTCGAGCGACTTGGTCACCGAGACCATCGAGTTCGGCCTCTGGATGCCGGGCGCGCGCGCGTCCCACGACGTCAGCGTCGTCTTGTTTCAGAACCACAACGTCAAGGGGCTGACGCTCGAGCACTCCGACACGAACGGCGCGCCGTGGACGACGGGGTTCGCGAGCGCGGCCCTCGCCGAGAAGAACACGCGCGCGGTCCTCGTCACGACGGCCATGGACCGCATCAAGGTCTCGATGACGACTACGCAGACCGCAAACGAGGAGAAGAAGATCGGCGACATCATCGTCGCCGGCGCGGCGTTCCAGCCCGGGCCGTTCTTCGAGTACAAGCCCGAGGCCCCGCGCGTCACGCAGAAGACCGCGAAGATGGCCGACGGCTCGCTGCGCGGCCAGAACATCGGGCGCTCGGCGGGGAGCTCCCACTTCTGGGCGGCGAAGTGCTCGTGGATCCTGGACCCCGCCGACTACGGCACCGCCGAGCTCTTCGACGCGGCGCTCGCCACGTTCCAGGATTTCGGGCTGCAGGGCAGGCAGTTCGTGTTCCTCCCGGCGCCGGGAGACCGGCCCGGGGAAGCGCGCCTGTGCCGCGTGCGGCCGGGCACCTACAACGACCCCTACATCAAGGCGAGCGAGTTCGCCGACGGCATGCTCGCCGTCCAGATGGTGATCGAGGAGGTCGGTGGGGCCTGATGGCGATCACGGTAAGCGACGAATTCAAGGCGATCTGGGAGGAGAAGCAGGGCACCACCCTGCACCAGCGCATCGGCTACAAGCGGCGCTACAAGCTCGCCGGCTCCTACTTCACCGAGGCGGCCTGGACCTACCTCTACGAGGGCGAGTTCGCGAGCATCGGCACGATCCCGCAGCAGGGAGACGTGCGCAACAACATCATCAAGACGTCGGTGGTGACGCTCAAGATGCCCAACGAGAACAACCAGTGGATCGAGCACGCCGGCTCGCCCAGCTTCTACGCGTCCGACGCCGTGGCGACCGACGGCTACAAGGCCACGCGCACGCTCTGGCAGATCCAGGAGGGCTACGAGCTCGCCGACGGGACGATCGAGTGGATCTCCGTGTTCACCGGCGTCCAGCTCAAGAAACCCAAGATCACCGGCAAGAGCGAGTACGCCAGCATCGAGGTCTGCAGCAACGCGGTCCTGCTCGACAAGGCGGACGCCGAGGACGTCAGCGAGGAGCCCGGCCTCGAGGACTGCATCCCGCCCACGGGCGACGGAGCCAACACCGCGTTCGAGAGCACGTCCACCGGCGTTGACCACGCCAAGCTGTTCGAGGTCAACGGCGCGAACCTGACGCAGGGCTCGGCCTGGCGCGTGGGCAACGACAACGAGGTCGCCTCGGCTGGCAACACCGGCCGCCTGGCGATCGTCGCGGCCGCGGCGCCGGGGCTCGGGCAGACCGTCAAGACGAGCGTGAAGCGCTGGCTCAGGGACCAGCTCGTCGAGACCCTCCAGGGCCTGCTCGCCGACGTCGCCGGCGTCACCTCGGCGTTCAGGAGCATCGCGGCGGTTATCTTCCCCGGCGGCCTGTCCGGGTCGAAGACGATCGACTCGCAGGTGAACTGGGAGGCCGGGACCGTCCTCACCGACATCGACACGACCACCTACCCGGGCAGCATCTCGGGGCCGTGGAGGCGGGCCCACGATTTCACGGACGCGGACCGCAACGTCGGCCTCGGCGGGATCTCGGCCTCCGACGCCGACGGGACCTTCAGTTACGGCGCGCAGGACTCCGGCGTGTTCAACTACGGGTTCTGGTCTTACCCCGTCGCCGGAACGACCGGGAGCCGCCGGTTCATCCACACGGTCACCTCGGAGAAGGCAGCCGCGGCCGGAATCGCCGGGCTCCTCGTCGTCCCGTTCTGCGACGCCCCCAGCGGGACCTCGAAGATAAAGGGGTACGCGCTCCGGTGGAACATCTTCAACAACAAGATCGAATTCGTCAGGTTCGACGACGTCGAGCCGAATTCGTCGACCACCGGGACCGTCCTCGCGACGATCCAGACGGGGCACGACGTCGGGTCTCCGGTCAACTGGAACGTCACGCGCGCCGCGGGTGGGGCCTTCGTCATCTACAAGAACGGGGTCTCGGTCGCGACCGCCTCAGACAACACCTACACCGCGAGCGATCGGTTCAAGATCGGAGTCTGGGTCGAGCAGGAGGCCGCCCACCCCTACGCCTACGGCTCGATCTCCAAGGTGGGGTCGTCGACGCTGACCGGCCCGACCTACACCGCGATCTTCGAGTCGGAGGTCCAGGACATCCTCTCGGCGCCGATCGCCTGGGGCGTGCTCGAGCGCACCGAGGTGCTGAATGGAGGAACGATCGACTACGCGACGACGGTCTGCACGACGGCGGGCGGGGTCTACGACGTCTACGTCGACATCTCGGCCGCCGGGATCATCCAGTCGGCCCTGAAGCGGTACTTCAAGATTCGAGCCGAGATGACGCAGGAGATGACGGTGCACGACTCCCCGCGCGTCGAGATGCTGGTCGCCAGGTTCTCGACGTCCCAGATATTCGTCTCCCTCGCCAACCACCGGGCGAAGACGGTCCTGCAGCAGATCGAGCAGTACGTGAAGCTGGCGAACTACGAGCTGCGCTTCCGCGGCGACGGCACGATGATGATCGGCCCGAAGACGACGGCCCCGTACGTCGTCCACCTCACGCAGGAGAACGGGATCGTCGACGTCACCGAGGTCGACTACGGCATCCCGGACCGCGTCATCCGCGGCGCGCGCGTGCGCTACCAGGGCTTCGTGTCCGAGTACGGCGACGTCGAGGCGGGCGCCACCGCGGAGACGATCGCCGACGGCGACGAGCTCGGCAGGAAGATCTCGGACGAGAGCCTCGAGGACATCCTCGTCGCCAACGACATCAACTTGGGCTACTCCCGCGCGCGCGTGATCTACGACAGCAGCCGACGCTCGGCGACGGACCCTCGTCCGCCGGTGCGCATGCGCCTGATCATCTGGGACGTGCCGTGGCTCGAGGTCAGCGACGTCGTCCGCGTCGATTTCTACGACCACCCGCTCCTGATGACGCTGCAGGCCAACGACGAGCTGCTCCGCGCCGACTCGCCCTACCTGCACGCCGGCGCGCCCGGCAACGTGATCTCGGCGTCGAAGGACTGGCGCGTCCTCTACTACAACCCGAACAAGGACACGAGGCAGGCGGAGATATTCGTGGAGGAGGTCCTATGATGACGAAATTCCTGATCGCCGCGGCGCTCGCCCTGGCGGCCATCCCCGCTCGAGCGCAGCTGACCGGCTGCCAGTACACGACCGGGCCCGTGCAGCTGCAGAAGATCCGGTCGACGGCCGTCGGCTCGCAGATCTCCGGCTGCGTCAACGCGAGCCTCGACACGCTGTCGGCGAGCTCGGTGGCGGTCACCGGGTCGACCGCCGCTCCGTCGTTCTTCGGGAAGATCTACGTCAACGAGATCGGCGGCCGCAGCGTGGGGGACGCGGGCATCAAGGTCAGCTCGTACGTCTGGGTCGCCTCGAGCGCGGCGGTAACGGGCGGCGGAGGCTTGCTCGTGACCTACGGGACCGACCTGGGCTCTGCCACGATCCGCGGCCAGGAGACGGTCGTCGGGACGATGACGGTCAAGGGGAACGCCTTCTCCGTCGGCGGCTCTTCCTTCACCGTCGCGGGCGGGAGCGCGACCGTCGCCTACACGATCACGGCGGGATATTTCAACGGGGACGGGAGCGGCTTGACGAATCTTCCGACCGCTGGGATCGGGCTCGCCTCGACCCAAACCTGGAGCGGGGCGAACCGATTCACCTCAAGCGTGACGGCCGGGCCGATCGTCTATGTCGCGACGGCGGTCACGAGCGGCCTCCCATCCTCGACGAACAGCGTATTCGTCAATACTTGGATGGTCGTCGCCAGCACGAACCCGAGCGCGGCGTCGGCGGTCTATTTCTACGGGCTCCAGAACAACAGGAATTATCGGGTCCGCTACTTCTACACGCAAAACGGGTCGAACGGCGACATCTCCGTCACCTTTAACTCCATCGGCGGGACTGTCTACGTCTACTCTAATGCTTGCTGGGCGTCGAACGCTTCCGGAGATAATGCGACGAGCGCCGGAGGGGCGTCTTGGAAGCAGAACGGAGGTAGCGCCGAGTTCGCCGGGGAAAGGGCGAGCGGGGAGTTCAACTTCTTTAACAACGGGACCGGGCTCTCCGGCCAGTCTCGGGGGACCTTTTCCTTGACGGGCTCTCACGTCATGGATTCATGCACGGGGGCGCTCGACATGACGAGCGCGTTCACTCTGGCCGATATGAAGATCAGCATATCGGCGGGAACCATTACCGGATGGTTCTGGCTTGAACAGCTTATAACCGGGCTTCCGAATTGAGGGGATTATGAACAACCAAGAGATCAAGGCGGCGATCGAGAAATGGCGGGCCGGGTCGATCACGGCGGCCGAGAAGGACGCGCTCCTCCTCGCGCTCGCGGAGTCCTGGTATACGACGAGCATCAAGGGCCCTACCGGGGCGGACCTCGTATGATCCCTTCCGCAAAAGGCGCGATCGCTCTCGCCATCGCCGGAGGCCTGATCGCGATCTTGAAGCTCGTCGTCCAGGCGAGATCGGCGCGTCAAGCCGCGGCCGACAAGCTCCTCGCCGATGCCGAGGTCGCCCGTCTCCGGCGCGAAGCCGAGGAGCGTCTCGCTCGCCACACGCGCGAGGCGGAGGAGCGCGCGGAGGAGGCGACCGAGCGCAAGGCGGAGCGCGAGCAGAGGGACAAGCTCCTCGCCGAGCTCCAGGCCGCGAACGCGGCGACGCTCGACTTCATGAAGTCGCAACTCCAGGCCCAGCAAGTCGCCGGAGCCCAGCGATACGCGATCATCGAGCGGAACACCGCGGCGAACGAGAAGCTCGCGGCGGCCTGCGCGACGCAAGCCTCCGAGCTTCGCGTCATGGTCGATAGAGTCGGTCGGCTGGAAGGCGGCGCCGGATGCCGGGCGCCGGGAGCGCGCGCGTGATGCCTCCGGTCCTTCCTGGGCTCCTCTCGGAGTTCTGGGCCTGGGCCTATAAGAAGGCGCTCGTCATGCTGACCCAGCCCGCGGGCGGGATCGGGATCGTCGAGACTCTCGGGTCGGGATATTCGGTCGAGGAGGATCGCATGGAGAAGGCGGCGAAGCTGGCGACGCTCTGCGCTGACGCGGTATCGAACCCGGAATGGATCGCGCACGACATCACCGGGGACGGGATCGCCGAGACATTCTGTAACCGGGCCGCGGCCTCGATCGCCGAGGGGATGGGATGCCTCGACCTCCGGCCGGACCAGACCGCGAACCAGATGATCCTCGCGATGATGGCGCTCCCCGGCTGGCGCCAGGAGTTCGACCTCGCGCGCGTGGCCCCTCTGGCCCAGCGCGGCGTCCTCGTGATGCTCGCCGCCGTCGGCCCCGTGCACGGGCACATCGTCGCCGCCGCTCCGCTTCCTCCGGAGGAGTCCGGGTCCTGGGGCGGGCCCGTCCCGATGGTCGCCCAGGTCGGGACGGCCGCGATCGGCAACGGGATCAAACGCCTCTCCCAGGCCTTCAAGGCGGCGGACCGCCACGAGCTGCGCATCTTCATCCTCGAGGCCACGGAGTCATGAGCAAGCGCCCCGCGCCGGATCTCCTGCTGCCGCTCTGGGCCTGCGTCGGCCTCGCCTTCGCCCTGCTCCTCGTGCTCCTCTGGGTGGCGGCCCACGAGCCGGTCCTCCCGGACGCCGACGACTGCCGAGCGCGCGGCCAGGCCGAGGACTGCTGGAAGGCCTACGAGTTCGTAGCACCCGACGACCGCGCGGAGCCGGCGCCGTGAGCCGGAAGAAGAAGCCGGAGCCGCTCCCGGAACCCCGCCACGGCACGACGTCGGAGTCGATGGTGGCCTGGACCTGCAGGTGCGGCGGCCGCTGGATGAACGAGAGGATGCGCAAGGAGGGCGGCGTGCAGAAGACGGACGCGGAGCTCGTCATCGAGCGCGACTCCGCGTTCCTCGACCACGTGCGCGAGATGGAGCGGCAGGGGTACGCGTGATCTACGAGATCCGCTGGGTCGCCTACACCTGCGCCGGCGTCTTCAGGGTCCTGGGCCTGAGCTTCACGATCGCCTCGGCACCGGCGGCCGCACACCCGGCCCTGGCCGCGATCGGGCTCTGCAGGGCCGAGGCCCGCGTCGAGCGCTACGATCCCGCGCGCCTCGAGCGCGCTCGCGATCGCGCCCGGGATCTGGGCGCCGGTGCGCAGCTGCTCAGCTGCAGGGGTCTGCGCTGCTCGGACAATCTGGCGGACTGGAAGACCGACGTTAAATTCAAGGAGGCACCGTGATCAAGATGAAAGTGGACAAGGCGAAGCTCGTGGAGCTCGCCAGGCGCGTGGCGGACGAGCTCAAGCCCAAGGTCGCGGACGTCGGCGGGCTCCGGGGCCTAGCCGGGATGAAGACGTGCGCCGGCTGGGTCGTCAGGGCGGTCGAGCGCGTCGGCCTCGAGGCGGGCCTGCTGGGCGAGGACAAGCAGCAGGTCGCGGTGCAGGCGATCCTGGACCTGGTGCCCGACCGGTGGGTGCCGGACTGGCTCATCGAGCCCCTGGTGCGGTGGATCGTCGACCGCGCGGTCGTCTCGGTCCGAACGGACGCCGCCAAGGGCTGATGAGGCTCTGCCGGACGGTCGCCAGGGCCATCCTGGAGCGCTGGAGGGCCCTCTGCGCGGCCCGGGAGGCCCCGCCGCCGCGGTTCCGCTGGCTCGAGCGGCCACCGCGGCGGCCGCTGACCTGGTGGCGCAGGCCCGGCTAGGCCGCCGGGAGCAGTTCGCCGGGCGCCCAGGTTTGGATAGCGCCACACACAGGCAGAATTTGACTGACAATGAGAAACCCCTCCGGAGACGGAGGGGTTTCTTTCGTGTATACAGGTTTTGTTCGGTCTAGGCCGACAGTGTTGCTGCCGAGGCGATTATATGGTTTTCACTGTTTTTACGTTCTCACTCTTGTCGTAGGATACCTCAACCTTTGTGTTCGGTCCGGCTGCGATTTTCTCAGCTGGCCAAGCGACGATTTCCCAAAGGAAGATGGTGAAAATGTCGGCAGCTATGTGGAAAAAACCGCGACCGAATTTCTCACCACCGGAAACACCTTTATCATAAGCAAAAGTGTCTACCTTCTCTCCGTCGGTTTCCTTCGTATAAGCAGGCGCACCCAGTTCAATCAGAACCAGTCCTCGCGACATCCCAACCTGAAGAGCTGCCGAATTCTTCGGCTTCGGCCTTCCCAGTATGGTGCTGGTTGCGCAACCTGAGGTTAGGGTAAGCGCGAGAGTGAGCGAAATAGCGGACTTAACCCTTGTTACCCATCCTTCTGTTTTAATTTTCATGCTTCTCCCTGGGACAGCGCTACTATAGGCCTGGGATCAGCTATTGTCAATAGACGCAATTAAACGCGCTTTCGGCCAAGAAAGTTCGAAAGTCGTCTAAGTAGGGCAGCCACTCTCGACGCAAACTATCCGCAAGGATAGTCGAAAGCCCTCCAGCGATGGAGGGCTTTCCGTTATTTAAGGCGTAGCGCCGTTGCGCGGAACTTGCTCAGCTATCCGCATGCGAAGATGCGGCGAGTGCCGCTTGTGCTGCAACGTGTTCCCCTTGCCGGCCATAGACAAGCCGGCCGGCGAATGGTGCCGGCTTCTCGGTCCCGGCGGCTGCACGGTTCATGATCGCGGCCAGCCCGAGGTCTGCCGCCAGTATGCGTGCTACTGGCTCGAACATGAAGGCCTGCCCGAGGAGGCCCGGCCCGATCGGGTCGGGATGGTGGTGACCGAGAGCGGCACGGTGGCCGTCGGCGGCCACGAGCTGCCGGTGCTCGTGATAAACCTGGTGGAACCGGATTCGGATCGCGGCCCCGCCGCCCGGGCGATGATCGAGGATTTCCTGGCGGCCGGCATGGCGGCCCTGCTGCTCCATGGCCCGGACATGCGCATCGTCTACGATCGGACGCGCTACGCCGCGATCACGCCGGACGACATAGAGGCGGCCTTCCGGTACGAGCGTTCCCAGGACGCCGAGGAGCTGCGGCGGCTCGGGGCCGTCGGGGAGAGCTTCCGGCCGCTCACTCGCGCCGAGGCCGAGGAACTGTTTCCTGGAAACAGTTGAAAGCCCTCCAGCGATGGGGGCTCTTTGGGGGGATGGGGAAGGTTGCCGTCCGACCCTTCATCTGTCGTTGAGGAATTCCGTGTTTGCTAGACTTCACCGCATGACATTCCCCAGCGAACGCCTCGAGCCCCGCCTGCGCGAGACGGCGCTCATCATTCTGCGTCGGCACGCTATCGGCGAGGACGACGTGCAGCTTGAGACGAACGAGCCTCACGAGCCGCCCTCCTGTCTCATTCGCGGGCATCGCGTGCGCGTGCACGTCGACGAGGGGTCGGCGGCGTTCCGCGTGCGCTCGGGGCGGTGGAGCGGGCGGCGCGCCGACTATCCGACCGCCGGGGCGTTCGTCGCCGCCTTCGAGGAAGCGCTGCACGGCGCCCTTTCGGGCGCGTGAATCTTACTCCCTTGCCCGAGTAGAACTCCGCATAGGCGTCGCGGCGCGCGGTGAGTATTCTATCGATAGGTAGAGCGCTCCAGCGGCTCATTGTGCTGGATCCGCGGTATTATGCTCGCGGAGTCATCAAAGGACTCTAGAACGAAGCCCCTCGGCCGATAGGTCGAGGGGCTTCTTGCGTTTCGCGTCACTCACCTTGAACCTGCCGCACGAAGCTGAGCAATCGCGGGGCTCAGGTCATTTGACGGCCAACCTGTTCGCCATCAAAATCAGGGAATAGACCCGCCGGTCCTTCACGCCCACGCAGGCGGCTCCCACCGCCAGCAGGGCCTTCGAATCGCCGAAGTTCGACGCGGCGGTCTTGAACGAGGCGTTGAGTTCTCCGATGGGCTTGCCGCACACGGCGGCTCCCATCGCCAGCATGGCCTTCGAATCGACGAAGTTCGTCGCGGCGGCGTTGAACGAG